>JANMBW010000092.1:0-1833 GCA_031360565.1 Polaromonas sp. | reverse complement strand
AGGGCAGCGGCACGCCCACCACCGGCAATATTCCACTGACCATACCCATGTTCACAAAAGCGTAGGTGAAGAAAATCATGGTCACGGCGCCCGCCAACAGTCGTGAAAACAGCGTGGGCGCTTCCATGGCAATGGCCAGGCCACGCAGGATCAGAAACAGAAAACCGGCGATGAGCATCAGATTGCCAGCCAGGCCAAACTCTTCTGAAAAGGCAGCAAAAATAAAGTCGGTGGTGCGCTCGGGGATGAACTCCAGATGCGTCTGCGTTCCGGCCATGAAACCCTTGCCCAACAAACCCCCAGAGCCGATCGCAATCATGCCCTGAATGATGTGAAAGCCTTTTCCAAGCGGATCGCGGGAAGGGTCCAGCAGCGTGCAGATGCGTTGCTGCTGGTAGTCATGCAGAACGGGCCAGCGCATGCCGTCGGCACACAGTTGGGGTTCAAACCAGACTAATAGAAACACACCTACCAAACCCAAGAAAACGGGCGGTGCAATCAGCTTCCAGCTCAGACCCGCAAAAAATATCACCGCCACGCCAGCCGCCAGCACGAGCAGCGAGGTGCCCAGGTCTGGCTGCTTCATGATCAAACCCACCGGCACCACCAGCAGCAGGCCCGCCACCAGAAAATCCAGCGGTCGCAGCTGGCCCTCGCGTTTTTGAAACCACCATGCCAGCATGAGCGGCATGGCGATTTTGAGGATTTCACTGGGCTGAATCACCACGCCAATATTCAGCCAGCGCCTTGCGCCTTTTTTCGTAATCCCGAAGATCGCGACAGCAATCAGGAGCGCCACACCGACGGTGTAAAGCGGCACAGCCAAAGTCATCAAACGCTGCGGCGGTATCTGCGCCACGACGAACATGATGGCGCCTGCAATCAGCATGTTGCGGCCATGGTCAACAAACCGGCTGCCGTGGTCGTAACCGGACGAATACATGATCAGCAAGCCGGCGCCAGCTAATAGAAAAACCGCAAAAGCCAGCGGACCGTCAAAACCTCCAAACAGCGGCAAAGTGCGCCGATACAGGGATGGTTTTTCGAAAACAGCGGCCATGCCAAACATTATCGCCCCGCCGCTGCCCACCCGTGCTTTTTGGAATGTGGTGTTTGAGACGAAGCGCAAGGAACCAGGCAAGTCAATCGACCCATCGAAATGAGCGATGATGAAGCCATGTCCGTCACCCATCTGCTGTATCTGCATGGTTTTCGATCGTCCCCGCAGTCAACCAAAGCGAAAAAGATGGCGGCCATCGTCGCGCATCGCTATCCCCGAGTGACTTGGTGGTGCCCCCAGTTACCGCCTTCACCGAGGCAAGCCATGCTGGACATCCTGCAAGGCATAGAACACTGGCCGGCGAGCATGGCTGTCATCGGTTCATCACTGGGCGGCTTTTACGCCACGTGGATCGCGGAACAAAGGGGCTGCAAGGCCGTGTTGCTGAACCCGGCGGTCGACCCGGCCCGTGACCTTGCTCACTACATTGGCGAGCAGTCAGCCTGGCACAACCCGCATGAGCAATTCTTGTTTCTGCCCGAGTTTGTCGATGAACTGCGCGCCTTGACCGTGGGACTCCCCAAGGCGCCGCAAAACTATCTGGCGATCATTGCCAAAGGCGACGAGGTGCTCGACTGGCGCGAAATGACCCGGCGTTACGCTGGCGCCCACATTCGACTGCTCGAAGACGGTGACCACGCGCTGAGCGATTTTGACCAGCACCTGCCGGCTATCCTGGATTTTCTCGATTTGGAGGCCTGATTACACTGGGTGCACGTCATTGAGAGGTTCACGTTTTGTTTGTATTGTTTGAAGAAGCCGGCAAGTTTTTG
>JANMBW010000061.1:0-12674 GCA_031360565.1 Polaromonas sp. | reverse complement strand
GGCGACCACAGCTAAGACGTCCAAAAGGCCCAGCCCAAAATCCCGCAACTGCTGTTCGCCTGACAAGGGTTAACCCGAGTCTCGATGGGGTTGCGTACAGTAGGATAACTCCTACAGCAGACTCTTCATAGCCACGTCTGCCTGTCGCTCAAACGGCCTGTCTCAAGGCTTGCTGCGGCGATTCGAAGCGGGTCCATCGTTGAAAGAAAGCAGCAGAACCCGGCAGTGTTGGAGAGATCGAGCGGCTATAACCCGAGTCAGCCGGCTCCTACAAATTATGTGTGCCACCACACATAAGGATGTGCTGGCGATGGGCTAATTCACAGTACGTCCATCCCAACTTCAACAGGTTTCCATGCAAACACGTCAATTTACTTTTGCAGCCGCAGCGCTGACGGGCGCACTGTTTTTAGCGGGCTGCGGTGGCGGCGGCGGCGGAGAGGTTGCTACAAGCGCTCTGGCAAGCCCTCAAGCGATCACCCCAGCACTGAACCAGGTGATAACAGCCATTGTCCCCGTAGAGGGTCTGGTGACCTCTCAAGCGATCACCCCAGCACTCAATCAGGTGGCAGATGCCGCGCAAGCGCAAACCTTGCTACCTTCGCTTAACGGGCTCGGCTACCCCTTCGCCTCGCACCGCACACCCTATGTGGCAGGTATCACGCCATCTAATGTGACGCAATCCACCCAGGACGCGTTGATTCGAACCCAGTACGATTATTGGAAATCTAACGGCGTGCAGGCCCGCTGCGGAGGCAACGTCGTCGCGTTCAACGCAGACTACGCTACAGTCTCGGAAGGAGCGGGCTACGGCATGCTGCTCAGCGTGCTGATGGCGGGCTATGACGGTCAAGCCCATGAATTGTTCGACGGACTCTTCAAAGTGGTACGCAGCCACCCTGCCTACAGCACCCCCTATCCAGCGCTGATGGATTGGCGGATCAAAGCGGACTGCAGTGCTGGCGGAGACGGCTGGAATGCCATGGACGGTGACTTGGATATTGCCATGGCACTGCTGATGGCTGACAAGCAATGGGGATCTTCCGGCACGGTCAACTACAAGGCCGAGGCCCTGAGCACCATCGCTGCGATCAAGGCCTACAACATGACCCCAGATGGTTTCACCAAAGGCCTTCCCAACCCGAACAATAACCGCACGTCGGATTACATGATCACGCACTTCAAAGCGTTCAAAAGAGCCACTGGAGATGCTTTTTGGGACACTGCAACCGACAAGGCCTTCTACCTGCTCAACTTGATGCAATCGAGCTATTCATCTGCCACAGGTCTGATTCCTGATTTCATCATCAATACCGGCACCAATCCCGCCCCGTCTCCTGGCTACATCGCGGACGGAAATGCAATGGAGGGGTTCTACTATTGGAATGCTTGCCGGCTGCCGTGGCGTCTTGCCTCGGACTACGTCACATCAGGCGACAACCGCTCGAAGGTGGTCACTGGAAAAATCATCGATTTCTTTCAGAATTCCACGGGTGGGAACCCCGCGCTCATTCAATCAGGCTACAAGCTCGACGGCCTGGACGAATCTTGATGTTCAGCTGGCTCCCAGCGTGAAAAAGATCACCGCCCCTTTTCCCACATGGCTTTCAGTCCAGATTCGACCACCGTGCTTGGCAATGATTCGTTTCACACGGGCAAGCCCCATGCCGCGGCGATCGTAGTCCTGACTACCCTTTAGCTTCTGAAAAGGTTCAAACAGCTGGTTAACGTAGGCCACATCAAAGCCCTCGCCGTTGTCCTGAATCCGGTAGGTCGTCTTTCCTGTGTCCTCCATACGGCTGCCCACACTGATCCGGGTTGTGTCTTGCGTCGAACTGGCCCGCCAGGCATTGTTCAGCAGCTCGAGCATGACCCGCTCTAATAAATACTGGTCGCCGTTGACCATGATCTCTGCCGGGATGTCTGCAACCACCCGACGCTGGGGGTCAGAACTTTTTAAAACATCCAGGTGCCCGCGGGCCAGCTCTGCAAGATTGACGTTCTTTCGTTGCAGCGGCCTGCCGAGAAGGTTGGCGAAATAAAGCAATGCGTCAACCCGTGCGCTGATCTGGTTGATGCCTGAGGAAATACGCTCAACGTAATGCCTTTCGGACTCGCCCAGAGCGGACTTCTTCAACAAATCGCTGAAGCCTGCCACCGAAATCACTGGTTGCCGCAAATCGTGCGCCATAAAATGAGATAAGCCCTGCAGGTCATCTGCTGTTCGTTGTAACTCGGCCGTTCGCGCACTTGCACTCAGATCAAGGTCGGCGTTCAGCCGCAAAATTTCCTGCTGGGCCTTTTGACGCTCTGTGATGTCCCATGCGAAGACGATCAACCCGGTGACTGTTCGGTTGGGCTGGCTGATAGGTGCCACCGCCACTTTGACTGCAATCACCGAGCCGTTTTGACGTCTGTAGCGCCACTCCCTGATTTCCGATGAGCCAGCCAGTGGCAGGGTAAACAGGCTGTCCTGCGGTTCAACGGATCGCCCGAGGTCCGCACTGAGTTCTTGCGCCCGGGCCTGCAGTTCTTCATTGACGTGAAAAAAGCCCAAGAATTTTTTGCCGACGATCTCAAGCGCGTCATACCCCAGCAGGCGCTCGGCAGCGGGGTTAAAACTGGTAATCACGCCATCGGTGGTGGCCGACATCATGGCCACGACCACGTTGTCTGACAGCACTTTCTGGAACGTCGCCTGCCGCAAAATTTCCTGATTAAGCTCCTGTTCTTTAAAGATCAGCAGGCGCATTTCCATCTGGCGCATCACTTGTCGCGCTAGCGCTTGCATGGCGCCTTTTTGAGCCGCAGACAGCGTGCGCGGGACACGGTCGAGAACACAGAGCGTTCCGATAGCCTGACCATCCTTGGCCAACAGCGGTGCCCCGGCATAAGAACGGATGAGAGGTTCGCCGGTCACCAGCGGATTATCGAAAAATCGTTCGTCCTCCAGGGTGTCGGGCACTTCAAAAACTTCATGCCCATCTACGGCATGACCGCAAAATGAAATGTCACGCGGCGTTTGCAGCGCCTCCAATCCACTTCGGCTCTTGAACCACTGACGCGTTTCGTCCACCAGTGAAATCAGGGCTATTGGCGTGCCGGCAATCTGCGAGGCCAGCTTGGTAAAGTCGTCGAAGCCTTCCTCAAACTCGGTGTCGAGGATGCGATAGCGATGGAGCGCAGCCAAGCGCGCCTGTTCGTTATCGGGAATCGGGGCAGATTTCATGGATTTCGATGGTGGCTGCAGCTTCCATAAACCCTGCGAGTTTAATCAATTCAGTCTAAAACCTACAGTGACAGATCTTGTCGGGTATGCCCTTAAATTTGGATACAGAATGGGCCATGCGAAAAATTGACAACTTGACCCTTGACCGAGCCACACAGGCGCAATCTTTCGGTATTTGCAGCGCCACCAGCTAACGCGGCACCATCGAAACGGCTTTAGGTAGACAATCCAGCAGGTGAAATCGTTCAGAAGTGTCGCAACGATAAGGACTATGTGATGAAGCGTAACGAGGACTCGTTTCAATCCGATCAGCTTCTGACCAACCAGCTGGCAGCGCTCGTCAAAGCCAATGAACAGCTCAAAGCGGAACTGGCCGAGCAAAAACGCACGATCAATGCCTTATTAGCGAGCGAGCAAGGTCAGTCGCCAGCGTTGGTGACGCCGCAATGGTATTGGGAACAAAACAGCGCGTATCGATTCACCCTTGTATCGACCGAGATGGAATCTGCAAATGCTCAGGCTGACATGCGCGGCATCCTGGGCAAGTGCCCCTGGGAGCTGCCGGGGGCCATGGCTCAAAGCATGTCGTGGGACGCACACCGGACAGTGCTCGAGGCACACCAGCCCTTTCGGGATTTTGAGTTTTTTTATTTGATCGATGACCATCTTCCGCGCTACCTGGCGTTTAGCGGTGAAGCGGTCTACGACAGCAGAAACAACTTCACGGGTTACCGCGGAACAGTGCGCGACATCAGCGCACGCAAGCATTTCGACACGGCGCTCCAGGCAAGCGAATCGCGCTTTCGCGCGGTAGTCGCAGCCCTGGGTGAAGCGGTCATCATCCGCGATACTGACGGAAATATTGTCGATTGCAACCTCAGCGCCGAGCGCTTTTACGGCCGGACGCTGGCCGACATCAAAGGCCAAATCTCGGCTGCGCCCGATTGGCAGATGCTCCGGGAAGACGGCTCACCGATGCCACGAGACGAGTGGCCCAGTGTGGTCGCCCGGCGCACCGGTTTGCCCCAGTCAGGCATCGTTGTGCGGTACCACAAGTCCAATGGGAGCGAGGTATGGGGACAGATCAATGTTCAGCCCCTGTTTGATGGCCAATCGGAGAGCCCAGCTGGATTTGTGAGCACGATTACCGACATCAGCAAGTCCAAAATCAGCGAGCTGGAAGTGGTCAGACTCAACGTCGAGCTGGAGAGCCGTGTCTCGCGCAGGACCGCAGAATTGAAGCTCGCCAACAAGGAACTGGAGGCCTTCTCCTATTCCGTCGCGCACGATTTGCGCTCGCCCCTGAATGCTATCGGTGGCTATTGTTCGCTGCTCAAAAAACAGGTCCAGCCCATTGCAGGCGAGCCAGGTGAGCGCGGTATTCATTACCTTACCCGGATTGGAGCCAACGTTGAGCACATGGGCGAACTCATCAATGGCCTGCTTTCCCTGGCCCATTTGTCGCGCGCGAACCTACGATGGGAGCTGGTCAATCTGAGTGCCGAGGCAAACAAGATCTTGCAGCAATATGCAGAAAACGAACCGGCCCGTCAGGTTGTGGTGACAGTAGAACCCGGATTGACGGTGGAGGCTGATCCTTCGCTGTTGCGTCAGGTGCTGGAAAACCTCCTCGCCAATGCATGGAAGTTCACGTCAAAAAAATCCAGTACGCAGATTTGTGTCGGCAAAAAAACCGGCGCAGATCTGACACCAGTCTATTTTGTACAGGACAACGGCGCCGGTTTTGACATGGCCTATGCGGACAACCTCTTTGGCACGTTCCAGCGCCTTCATTCAGCCAAGGAGTTTGCCGGAACTGGAATCGGCCTGGCAACGGTCAAGCGCATCATCGACCGACATGGCGGGAAAATCTGGGCAGATTCAGCGGAAGGCGTCGGCAGCACTTTTTTCTTCACCCTAGGCCGCCAGCAGGCAGACACAGGCCTTGAAGAACCTTCCCGCACGGTTGATACAACGGCAAGACAAACCGAGGCAGTGACTCGAGCCATTGCAGACACCCACCGCAGAAATCAAGAGGCTTTTTCGATCAGCGATCAGCAGATCAGTAATTTGTTTGAACATGCGGCGATCGGCATGACCGTGGTGGGCTTTGACGGCGTCTGGTTGACGATCAACAGCGCTTTTTACAAGATGCTGGGTTACTCCGAAGCAGAAGTTCTGGCACGTTCCGTTCAGCAGATTACTCACCCTGATGACCTCGCTGAAGACATTCGCCTGGCGGGCGAAGCTCTGACCGGAAAGATTGAAACCTATCACCGGGAAAAGCGGCTGATTCACAAGTCTGGTCGAATCGTCTGGGTTTTTCTGACTTGCTCGTTGGTGCGCGACAGCAACCGCAAACCGCTTCACTTCATCACACAGATTCAGAACATCAGTGACCTGAAGCAGAAGGAGCAGATTTTGCGTCTGAGCGAAGAACGTTTTCGTTCGCTGACGGCGCTGTCTTCGGACTGGTTCTGGGAGCAGGACGAACATTTTCGCTTTTCAATGGTCTCGAGTGACGCCACTCAGGGAGCCCGAATCAACCCTGACAGTGCTATCGGAAAATCGCTTCGCGAACTCGATAGCGGCAGTCACGGTGAGGATGTCTGGGCCGCCCATCTGGCCAAACTTCAACGGCGCGAGGAGTTTCGGGAATTTGAAATCACCCGCCGGGGGCGGCACGGCGAGTTGATCTACGAGAGCGTCAGCGGCGTACCGGTCTTTGATGACGCTGGACGCTTCATGGGCTATCGAGGCATCTGTCGCGATACCACCGAGATGCGGCTGGTGGCCAATGCCTTGCGTTCCAGCGAGTCACAACTGCGGCAGATCACCAACAACGTCACAGCCCTGCTCGCCTATGTCGACGTTGACCAGCGCTTCCGGTTCCATAACCGCGCTTTTGAAGAAGTTTTCGGTTTGGACTTTGATGCCATCGATGGCCAAACGCTGGCGAGCGTGCTGGGGCAGCAGTTCCATGAAGATACCCGCGACAAAGTAAGAGAAGTTTTGAGCGGCTATCCGGTCGAATTTGAGAGCCTTCACATGACATCACGAGGTAAGCAAAAAAAGTACGCCATGCAATACTTGCCCCGCTACGGCAATGATGCCGATGAAAACGAAGTCATTGGTTTTTATGTGTCGGGCGTGGACATTACCAAGCTTGAGCGGCGGGATCCTGGCGCGACAGGGCTGACCGGCCTGGCTAATTGAACCGGGGAATGCGCTCAAGCAATCACTATCGACTGGCTCAAATTCAGCAGACACCGCACCAGACTCAAAGGCGCGAGCATGGAAGTCTTGGGGTTGTCGACTAGTGTCTTCCCGTTGATGGCGATGTGAATGCTTCCAAACTCACCTGTGGCTTCAATCAGATGGATGTTACCGATGGCCGAAGGATCGGCAGTCAGGTGCACCTGGGTTTTTTCAAAGCCCATACCCGCGAGTGCCACGGCCGCTGCGACATTGGCGTTTTGAGGAAATGCCAGCGCGGCCGAGCGAGCGTTGCCCATGAAAAAAGTAGCCTCTTCGGCCAGGTGCGCGAGATCAATCATCTGCTCAGCAGGAGTGCCAAACCAGGCCTGTGGGGCTTTTCGTGACCGATAGATCACGGTCTGCAAGCCACCCATGCGGGCTGCTCCCAGCACATCCAGACCACCCAGCGCGCCTGATGGTATTCGCAGCTTGGCGTGGCCAGCTTTGGCAGCCTGCACCAGTGTTGCCTCAACCGAAACGTCTGCCAAAGCACCGACTGACGCCACCAAAAGATCCACTCCCGACTCGAGGATGGCTACGCCCGTGCTCCGGAGAGCAGCGTGGCCCGCGCATTCGACCACCAAGTCAAGCGGTTGGGCCAGAAGGTCCTGTACCGACCTCACGAATCGGGCACCTGGCGGCAGTGCCGCGCTACGTACTTCAGGAATATCGCGGACCATAACCGCAAGCACTGCAATGTCAGGCGCATATTGAGCCAGCAGCTTGGTAAGAGAGCGCGCCATGGCGCCAAAACCAACAATGCCGATTTTCAAAGATGCGCCTGTATCAAAATTGGAAATGTGCCGGGGACACAAACGACAATTCGCGCCCAAAAAAAGCCTGCGATTCCAAGGAATGACAGGCATTTCAATATTCTTCAGTCGATTTGGTGGGCGGTGCAAGTTTCGAACTTGCGACCCCTGCAGTGTGAATGCAGTGCTCTACCCCTGAGCTAACCGCCCCGTCAACAACTTCGGATTATAAAGCGTATCGGTCCTCAGTCAGAGCTGAGCGGAAGCCAGAACACCCCTCCCACGCCAGACAGTTCTACCCTTGCTGGACTTGTCGATCTCGGTCAGCAATTTTTCATGATCTTCAAGTTCTTGCACGTTAGCCGTCAGCACTGTGAGGTCAAACTGGCTCAGGTCTATGAGCGGGAGCTTGTCACCCTCGCGCGTGTCGCTGCGCACCTCCATCATCAGACTGTTCTGCCCGCGGGTCAGATTGATGTAGACATCGGCAAGCAGTTCTGCGTCGAGCAAGGCGCCGTGCAAAGTACGACCGGAGTTATCGACTTCCAGCCGGTCACACAGGGCGTCAAGCGAGTTTCGTTTGCCAGGAAACATTTCCTTCGCCATCATCAGGCTATCCGTTACCTTGGCCACACAGTTCTTGATGGGCTCCATACCAATCAACTCGAGCTCCTTGTTCAGGAAGCTCACGTCAAACGGCGCGTTGTGGATGATGATTTCAGCGCCTCGCAGATAGTCCAGTAGCTCACCGGCAATCGCGCCAAACTTGGGCTTGTCTTTCAAAAATTCGTTGCTGATGCCGTGGACCTTGAGTGCATCCTCGTGGCTGTCACGCTCGGGATTGAGGTAGAAGTGCTTGTTGTTGCCGGTGAGCTTGCGGCCTAATAGCTCGACGCAACCGATTTCGATGATGCGATCGCCGTTTTCGGCGGACAGTCCGGTGGTCTCAGTGTCAAGGACGATTTGTCGCATACAAGACAGCCCTCACTTAATGCAGTTCTTTGGCATGGTTGATGGTGTACTTGGGAATTTCCACCGTGACATCGGTATGCGCCAGAAGTGCTTGGCAACTCAATCGCGAGTTGGGTTCAAGCCCCCAGGCACGGTCCAGCAGGTCTTCTTCACTTTCATCCAGCGCATTCAAGGACTGGAACCCTTCGCGCACCACCACATGGCAAGTCGTGCATGCGCAACTCATGTCACAGGCATGCTCGATATTGATCTTGTTTTCCAGCAGGGCTTCACAAATGGACGTTCCTGCGGGCGCCATGATTTCAGCACCTTGCGGGCAGTACTCGGCATGAGGCAATATTTTGATAATTGGCATGGTGTCAATCTGATATCGGTAACGCGCTGAAGGGCTCTTCAGACGGACTCAATGCTTCGTCCGGCCAGTGCCTTTTGAATGCCGCGATTCATGCGCTCGGCAGCAAACGCCTCGGTGCCTTGACCCAGGGCACGGGTAGCGGCTTCAATGGCGGCAGCATCCCCATGACGCCGCGTGTCGACAAGGCCAGCCATCAGGTTGTCAATCTCCGCGCGTTCATTGGGGCTGAGCAAATCTGCGTCCGCCGCCAATGCGCTGTGGGTTGCCAAGATCATGCGATCCGCGTCAACCTGCGCTTCAGCCAGTGCACGCGCCTGCATGTCCTGCTGGGCGGTTGAAAAACTGTCTTTCAACATCCGGGCAATCTCGTCGTCTGACAAGCCGTACGAAGGTTTGACGTCGATCTGGGCTTCAACCCCACTGACCTGTTCCTTGGCATGGACGCTGAGCAGTCCATCTGCATCCACCGTGAAGGTGACGCGGATGCGCGCAGCACCCGCCACCATGGGCGGTATGCCGCGCAATTCAAAGCGCGCCAGGCTTCGGCAATCTGCCACCAAGTCGCGCTCGCCCTGCACCACATGCAACGCCAGAGCAGTTTGGCCATCCTGATAGGTGGTGAAATCCTGCGCCATGGCGGTCGGAATGGTCTGGTTGCGTGGCACGATGCGCTCAGCCAGGCCACCCATGGTTTCAATGCCCAGCGACAGCGGGATGACATCTAGCAGGAGCAAATCGCTGCCCGTGTTGTTGCCCGCCAGCTGATGGGCAGAAATCGCTGCGCCCAGTGCCACCACTTCATCCGGGTTGAGATTGGTCAGGGGCTCGCGGCCAAAAAAGCTGGCGACCGCCTTGCGAACCTGCGGCATGCGGGTGGAGCCACCTACCAGCACCACACCATCCATGTCGTCTTTGACCAATTTGGCATCACGCAGGGCCTTGCGCGCTACGCTCAGTGTGCGCTGGGTCAGATGCGCGGTAGCGGTCTCGAAATCTTCCGCCTTCATCTCAAAGTTGACCAGCACCTTGGCAAGCTGGACCGAAAAAGGCACCCCTGAAGCTCCTGACAGCGCCTCCTTGCAGGCGCGTGCGGCACGCTGCAGAGCAGCCTTGTCTGCCGGCGTCAAAATGTCGGCCGCCAATCCGGCCTTGGCCAGCACCCATTCCACCAGCGCGCGGTCATAGTCGTCGCCGCCCAATGCCGAATCACCGCCGGTGGCGACCACTTCAAATACACCCTGACTCAAGCGCAGGATGGAGATATCGAAGGTACCCCCGCCCAGATCGTAAATCGCGTAAATGCCTTCACTGGCGTTATCCAGTCCGTAAGCCAGCGCGGCAGCAGTGGGCTCATTGATCAGCCGCAGCACCTTCAATCCGGCCAGCTGTGCCGCGTCCTTGGTCGCCTGCCGCTGGGCATCGTCAAAATAGGCGGGTACGGTGATCACTGCGCCAAAGATGTCATCGTCAAAAGTATCTTCAGCCCGAAAGCGGAGCGTGGCCAAAATTTCAGCGCTCACTTCCACCGGGCTTTTTTCACCGGCTACCGTTTGCAGCGTGACCATTCCCGGCCGGTCGTTGAGCTGATACGGCAACTGCGCCCGACTACCGATATCAGCAATGCCTCGTCCCATCAGGCGTTTGACCGAGACGATGGTATTTCGCGGGTCGTCCACCTGTGCCGCCAAAGCTTCGAATCCAATTTGGCGTCGTTCGGCGTCCAGGTAGCGCACCACACTGGGCAGAATTACCCGGCCCGACTCGTCAGGCAGACATTTGGGCACACCATTGCGCACACTGGCCACCAGCGAATGCGTGGTGCCGAGGTCAATACCAATTGCAAGTCGGCGCTGGTGCGGGTCAGGTGTCTGGCCGGGTTCTGAAATCTGGAGGAGTGCCATGTCGGTTTTTTGTCTGATCTTATTGTCCCAGCTGGTCGATGCGGGCATCCACCTCGCTGCTAAAGCGCTCAATGAACATAAGGCTTCTGACCTGTTTGACGGCAGCCGGAAAGTCTTTTTCAGTATCGAGCAGTTGCTCTATTTTTGATAGCTGGTCACGTCCTGAACACGCTGCCTGACGCGCTATTTCTTCTAAATCCTGACGATTTTTGGCGGCGTCAAGGGACTCGCGCCATTCCATCTGTTGCATCAGGAAATCAGCCGGCATGGCAGTGTTGTCTTCAGCATTGACAGGTGCGCCATGCAACTCACACAGATAACTCGCCCGCCTGAGTGGATCCTTGAGGCGCTGATAGGCCTCGTTGATGCGAACCGACCATTGCATCGCCAAGCGCTGGGCAGAGGCGCCCTGCGCCGAAAATTTGTCGGGGTGCGCTTCTCGCTGCAAGTCTTTCCAGCGCGCGTCAAGCATCGAGCGATCCTGGGCAAATTGAACCGGAATGCCAAAAAGTTCAAAGTCACTGGATTGAAGGTTCATGTCGTTAAAAAGCCGCCAGCACGTTTGGTGAGGCGGCTTGAGAGGCGGCAAGGGGCAATGCCGTCAAACCCGAAAACTTTCTCCGCATCCACAACGATCACGCTCGTTGGGATTGATGAATTTAAAGCCTTCGTTCAAGCCTTCGCGCACAAAGTCGAGTTGAGTGCCGTCGATGTAGGCCATGCTTTTGGGGTCAACCAGAACCTTGACGCCATTGTCCTCAAACACCACATCTTCCGGCGCGATTTCATCAGCGTATTCGAGCTTGTAAGCCAGTCCGGAACATCCCGTGGTTCTGACGCCCAGCCTTACGCCCACACCTTTTCCCCGCTTGGTGATGTAGCGGGTCACATGGCGAGCGGCTGCATCGGTCAAGGTTACAGACATGGATAGCTCTCGCCCATCAAGTGGCCTCTGGTCTCAGGCGGCAGCAGTTTGAACATGCTTTTGCTTGTAGTCGTGCACAGCTGCCTTGATGGCGTCTTCCGCCAGGATGGAGCAATGAATCTTGACCGGCGGCAAGGCCAGTTCTTCAGCAATCGCACTGTTCTTGATGCTCGCCGCTTCGTCCAACGTTTTGCCCTTGACCCACTCTGTCACGAGTGAGCTGGAGGCAATCGCTGAACCACATCCATAGGTCTTGAAGCGTGCGTCTTCAATCACGCCAGTAACCGGGTTGACTTTGATCTGCAGCTTCATGACGTCGCCACAGGCCGGAGCACCGACCATACCAGTGCCTACCGTCTCATCACCCTTTTCAAAAGAGCCGACGTTACGGGGATTTTCATAGTGGTCTACCACTTTTTCGCTGTATGCCATTTTGTTTACCTCTTCAAGTTGCTGTTGGCTGGCTTAGTGCGCAGCCCACTGGATGGTGGACAAATCCACACCATCCTTGAACATCTCCCAAAGCGGAGACAGCTCGCGCAGCTTGGCGACATTTTCCTTAATGGTGCCAACCGCGTAATCGATTTCTTCCTCAGTGCTCCATCGGCCGATCGTCATGCGCAGGCTGCTATGGGCCAGCTCATCACTGCGGCCCAAAGCGCGGAGCACATAGCTGGGCTCCAGGCTAGCCGACGTGCAAGCTGAGCCACTAGAGACAGCCAGACCCTTAATGCCCATGATGAGCGATTCGCCTTCAACATAGTTAAAACTCATGTTGAGGTTGTGTGGCACGCGCTTTTCAGCATGGCCGTTGAGAAACACTTCCTCGATGCCCTCAAGCCCCTTGAGCATGCGTTCATGCAGCGCTCGGATACGCTTGTTTTCTTCGTGCATTTCGGCTTTGGCTATGCGGTAGGCCTCGCCCATGCCAACGCACTGGTGTGTGGGCAAGGTACCCGATCGCATGCCGCGCTCGTGCCCGCCGCCGTGCATTTGCGCCTCCAGCCGCACGCGGGGCTTGCGCCTGACATACAACGCCCCAATGCCTTTCGGACCGTAGGTTTTATGCGAGGTCAGGCTCATCAGATCCACCGGCAAAGTCGACAGATCTATGTCTACCCGGCCCGTCGCCTGAGCCGCATCCACGTGGAAAATAATGCCCCTTTCGCGGCACAAGGCGCCGATGGCGGCGATGTCCTGAATCACGCCAATTTCGTTGTTCACGAACATGACGCTTACCAGGATGGTGTCAGGCCTGATGGCCGCCTTGAGGACATCCAGG
>JANMBW010000144.1:0-3526 GCA_031360565.1 Polaromonas sp. | reverse complement strand
GGAGACATGACTTGTGACATAAGCCTCGATTATCGGCGACGGCGTGAAGCCGTCCTGCATCAAGTCGCGACGTCGCCTTCGCGTGTGAATCGCGGCCGCCGCACGCCATCGATGACAACTTCTTCATGGAACATTGACGTTGGCCGTATCCACAGACCATGATCGCCGTACAGCGCGCGGTAGAGCGTCATGGGCTCCAGGCTTTCACTGTGGCGTGCAGTCGCCACTACTTCATAAAGCATGCCTTTGTAGTGGCGATACAGGCCAGGCGGCGTTTCTACAAGGGGAGGCAGGGGTTCAGACATGAATCAGGTGGGTGTGCTGAGGACTTGCTGGGAAACCGCAGTGGGACAATACGGTGATGCATCCTAAAGCCCTTCTAGACAATTGTTCCGAGCTTCTCAAGCAGGTTCTCAAATTTGATTTTCCTGCAGACATGGTGCTGTCGCGCTATTTTCGAGATCTGCGCCTGGGTCCTCGTGAGCGGGCCACGCTGGCTGAAACCATTTATGGCGTGCTGCGAAAAAAAAATCTCTACACCTACCTGGCCCAGCATGGAAGCGGACCCCCTGAGCGACGGCTGGCGATTTTGGGCTTTGTATCGGATCGCGAATTTCTGAAAAGCGCGCTGACAGACCAGGAAATCGATTGGCTGGCGCGCTGTGACCAGGTCAAGCCTGATGATTTGATGGAACCGCATCGGCACAACCTTCCGCCTTGGCTGGTCGAGCCCCTGAAAGCGCAACTCGGCGAAGACTTCTGGCCATTGGTCGCAAGCCTCAATGCTCCGGCGGGGCTGGACTTGCGGGTCAACACCTTCAAAGACAAGCGCGCCGACATTCAAAAAGAACTGGCCAAACTGGGTCTTAAAACCGTGGCCACACCGTATTCACCATGGGGCCTACGGCTGGCGGACAAGTCCCAGCTGGGCAAACTCGATGCGTTCACGCGTGGGGCAATTGAAGTGCAGGACGAAGGTTCGCAGTTGCTGGCATTGCTGGTCGATGCCAAGCGTGGCGAGATGGTGGTTGATTTTTGTGCAGGGGCGGGCGGCAAGACGCTTGCGCTGGGGGCTACCATGCGCAGCACCGGCCGACTCTACGCCTTCGACACATCGGGGCATCGTCTTGATGCACTCAAGCCCCGGCTGGCGCGTAGTGGCCTATCAAATGTTCACCCTGTAGCGATTGCCCATGAGCGCGATGACCGCATCAAGCGGCTGGCGGGCAAGATCGATCGGGTGCTGGTGGACGCACCGTGTTCGGGTCTGGGTACGCTCAGGCGCAACCCTGACTTGAAATGGCGCCAAAATCCCAAGGCGATTGCAGAGCTTGTGGCCAAACAAACCGCCATTTTGCAGAGCGCGTCGCGTTTGTTGAAGCCGGGTGGGCGCTTGGTGTATGCCACATGCAGTATCTTGCAGGAAGAAAACGAAGGCATTGCTGAAACTTTTAGCCAGAACAATGAGCAGTTTGAATTGCTTGAAATCAAGCCCTTGTTGACCCAGCTAGGCGTCGAGCATGCCGAAAAACTGTGCAAGGGCCCCTACCTCCGCTTGTGGCCCCACCAACATCAAACTGACGGCTTTTTTGCAGCCGTTTGGCAAAAATCGGCCTGAGGACGATGTGTTTTTGGCGTGAGATAGCGGCAATTTATCGAACTTTGCTGGTTTCTGCACCATTTTCGCTTTGTCTGCAAGGTTTTCTACACCTATTGGCGTACTTGGTGTTTTTGCCCCAGCCCGTTACAATCACCAGAGGATGACAAAGTGCCCCCTGGTGAAGGCCCGGGACATTGGATGCTGACTTGAAGGATTAAAGGATCGTTATGATTTTGCTGGATGCTGCCCTGGATTGGATGGCTCATGGATTATTGGCTGCCAGCTGGTGGCAAATCGTGCTGTATGCGTTGGTGACGACTCACATCACGATTGCCAGTGTGACGATATACCTGCATCGCCATCAGGCCCATCGGGCCATGGACTTGCACGCGATCCCAGCGCATTTTTTCCGATTCTGGTTGTGGCTTGGCACCGGTCAGGTGACCAAAGAGTGGGTGTCTATCCATCGCAAACACCACGCCAAGTGCGAGACCTCAGAAGACCCCCATAGCCCGCAGGCCTACGGTATCAAAACCGTGTTCTGGAAGGGCGCCGAGTTGTACCGCGCTGAAAGCAAGAACAAGGAGACCATGGTCAAGTTTGGCCACGGCACGCCCAATGACTGGCTTGAGCGCAATCTGTATTCCCGATTCAGCTGGCAGGGGGTCGGTTTGATGATGATCATCGACCTCGCCTTTTTTGGCGCAGCGGGTCTGGCAGTCTGGGCCGTGCAAATGGCATGGATTCCCGTCACCGCAGCGGGCATCATCAATGGCATTGGCCACTACTGGGGTTACCGCAATTTTGAAGCGCCAGACGCCAGCACCAACATTTCGCCATGGGGCATCATGATTGGTGGTGAAGAGTTGCACAACAACCATCACACCTACCCGACGTCCGCCAAGTTTTCCGTCAAGCCTTATGAGTTTGACATTGGTTGGGTCTATATTCGTGCGCTGGAGAAAGTTGGCCTGGCAACGGTCAAGAAGGTTCCGCCCAAGCTACAGCTGGGCACCATCCAGCCGGTTGCCGACGAGAAAACGCTGGAGGCCCTGATCGCCCACCGGTATGAAGTCATGGCCAGGTATGCACGTGAATTGCGCCGCGCAGGCCGGGCTGAAGTTCAAGCGCTGAAAGCCAAAAATGCAGACGTGTCAGTGCTGCGCGCGGCCAACCGCTGGTTGCACCGCGATGACGACAAAGTGCCGGCAACGGCCAAGCCACACCTGGCCCAAGTCCGTGCTGAGCACCCGGTGCTGGACAAAATGGTGGTGATGCGTGAAGAGCTTCGCCAGATGTGGCTGACGACTAACGCGTCGCGCGAGCAGCTCACGGCCGACTTGCAAGCGTGGTGCCACCGCGCCGAGGAAAGTGGTATCGCTGCCCTGCATGAGTTCTCCATGAAGCTGCGGTCGGCAAGAGCTTAAAGCCCACTGTTAACCACCCCGTAGCCGTTTGGATGCTTGTCGTCCAAGCGGCTTTTTTACTGGCGGAAAAACCAGCACTGAGAGAAGTACGGACGTAAAAAAACCGCTGGACATTGCTGTCAGCGGTTTATCCGAGAGCTGCTGAATTACTTCAGCTTGATCTCTTTGTATTCCACATGCTTGCGTGCCTTGGGATCAAATTTCATGATCAGCATTTTGTCTGGCGTGGTTTTCTTGTTTTTGGTCGTGGTGTAAAAGTGACCCGTGCCGGCGGTTGATTCCAGCTTGATTTTTTCGCGTGCGCCTTTGGCCATGTCGTGACTCCTGTATCTGCTTAGACTTCGCCGCGGGCACGAAGGTCCACGAGAATGGCATCAATGCCTTTTTTGTCGATCAAACGAAGACCGGCGCTGGTGATGCGCAGCCGCACCCAACGGTTTTCAGTCTCCACCCAGAAACGGCGGTACTGCAGATTAGGCATGAACCGGCGCTTGGTTTT
>JANMBW010000533.1:0-3771 GCA_031360565.1 Polaromonas sp. | reverse complement strand
CTGAATTTGCCGAGACCGACCCCCAGCTGACCAATTCTCCTTTGCAGAAAATCTCCATGCTGCAGGTTGTCAGTTCGTACTCGGTCCTAGCGCGCTTCATGGCGCCGTACCAGCATGCGATTGACCAGCGTTACCGGTTTTTCAGCTATGGCGATTCGATGTTGCTGCAGCGTCAAACAGCACCTGCGCGCAGCCCGATGCCAATATGACACCTGCGACAATCGCCCGATGCTTGACTTTGAAGTTCTGACCACCGACGCGCCGACTGCCAGCAACCCCGGATCTCACGCCCGCCGCGGCAGCTTGAAGCTCAATCACGGGCGGGTACAAACGCCGATTTTCATGCCGGTAGGGACTTACGGAACCGTCAAGGGCGTCATGCCGCAGTCGCTGGATGAGATGGGCGCGCAGATCATTCTCGGCAACACCTTTCACCTGTGGATGCGACCCGGTCTGGAGGTACTCAAGCAATTCGGCGGACTGCACCGTTTTGAAAGTTGGCACAAACCCATCCTCACCGACAGCGGCGGTTTCCAGGTCTGGTCACTGGGCGGCACCGACGGCTCCGGACGCAAAATTTCCGAAGAGGGCGTGCGGTTCGCCTCACCCGTCAATGGCGACAAGCTGTTCTTGACGCCTGAAATCTCGATGCAGATTCAAACAGTTCTGAACAGCGACATCGTCATGCAGTTTGATGAATGCACGCCCTATGACACAGCGGGCCATATCACCACCGAGGCCGAGGCGCGGACATCGATGGAATTGAGCCAGCGCTGGGCCAGCCGCTGCAGGGTGGAATTTGAAAAACTCGAAAACCCCAACGCGCTGTTTGGCATTGTGCAGGGCGGCATGTTTGAGCATTTGCGCCAGGAATCGCTTGAGGCGCTGGTAGAACTTGACCTGCCCGGCTACGCCATAGGCGGCGTCAGCGTCGGAGAGCCGAAGGAAGAAATGCAGCGCATCATGGCGCACACGCCACACCGGCTGCCGACGCACAAGCCACGCTACCTGATGGGCGTGGGCACACCCGAAGACCTGGTGGAAGGCGTGGCAGCGGGAGTCGACATGTTTGACTGTGTGATGCCCACCCGCAACGCACGCAACGGCCACATGTTCACCCGCTTTGGCGATCTGAAAATACGCAACGCGCGCTACAAGACCGAAGACGCGCCGATAGACGTGAGCTGCCCTTGCTATACCTGCAGGAATTTCAGCCGCGCCTACATGCACCACCTGGACCGCTGCGGCGAAATGCTCGGGCCCATGCTGTCCAGCATCCATAACCTGCATTACTACCTTCATCTGATGCAGGAAGTCAGGGATGCTCTCGATCAGGGCGTGTTCGGCGCCTGGGTTGCCCGCTTTCACGCCGACCGAGCTAAAGGCGTGTAGCGCATGAACCTCGCCATGCAACGCTGGGTTGACCGCTGGGTCGGCATACCGCTGTGCGCGGCAGTATCGGCAGCTGACGCCGTGATCAGTCGCTTCAAGACCCAAGCCAACAGTCAGGCGGATCCGGCGCCGCGCGCCATCGTGATCATCCTGCTGTCAGAAATGGGCAGTCTGGTGTTGGCGCACGACATGTTCACGCGGTTGAAAACGCGCTATCCCGATGCGGTACTGCATGCGCTTTTGTTCCGCAAAAACCGGGAAATCCTTGACCTGATGCGCGTCATCGATCCGGCACATGTGCACACGGTAGAGGACCAGTCACTGCCGTCGCTGCTGGGAAGCCTCTGGCGGGCGATTGTCGCGTTGCGGCGCGCTCGGGTAGACGTGGCAATTGACTGCGAACTGTTTTCACGCGTCAGCAGCTTGCTGTCGTATGCGAGTGGCGCAGCCATCCGGGTTGGTTTTCACCGCCACACCCAGGAGGGTCTGTACCGCGGCTCGCACATCAACCGGCCGGTACCTTACAACCCCTACCACCATATCAGCGCCCAGTTTTTGACGCTGGCGCGCGCGATCGATTCGACCAGCGTACCCAAATCAAAACTGCCCTTGATGGCGGCCATCACCCGCTCGGGCCAGCCGCCACCGTATGTGCAGCTGGATCCGCTGCTCACCACTGGCATCGCGGAGCGGCTGGCGCAAGACTTTCCAGACACATGCAACAAACCCTTGGTGCTGGTCTATCCGGGCGGCGGCATTTTGCCGATACGAGCCTGGCCGCTGGCGTCATACACCACGCTGTGCGAAGGTCTGGTGGCAGACGGTTGCGCCGTGGCCGTGATTGGCCTGAAGGATGACCGGGCGCTAGCACAAGAGCTGGTGGCCAGCGTGCGCCGGGCCGACGCACATGGACCGGTGATTGATCTGACGGGCTACACCCGAAGCATCGCAGAGTTGCTGGCGTTGTTTCATGTGGCCCGCCTGCTGGTAACGAATGACGGCGGGCCCGGACAATTTGCTGCCCTCACCCCGATCTGGACCGTGATGCTTTTTGGCCCGGAAACACCCAGCCTGTATGCACCGCTCACGCCCCGCTGCCATTCGTTCTACAGCCAGTGGCCCTGCTCACCATGCTTGAGTGCCTACAACCACCGCGCCTCGTTTTGCGATGGTGACAACCAGTGCCTCAAAGTGATTGCGCCCGAAGCCGTTTTGGCCAAGGCCCGCGAGTGCCTGGAGTCATCTGGAGCCGCCGCCTGATGTCTCTGCGTCGCGTTGCAGAAAGGCTTGTCAGCCTCTTGCCGGCCAGACTTCAGCCCATGGCACGCTGGCGTTTCATCAAGTTTGGCCTCGTGGGCGCCAGCGGGACCTTCATTAATATTGCCGTGTTGTACAGCTGCCAGGAATTCCTGCTGTTGCAGATCGCCGACTTCCAGTCGCGCTTGAACTACTCCATCGCGACAGCCATTACCGTGGCCACCCTAAGCAACTTTTACTGGAATCGCCGGCTGACCTGGCGCGACCGTCAATACGAAGCCAGCCCGATCGTTCTGGTGCTGTTTTTCAGGTATGTGATGGCGGCAGGCATCTCGATTGCCATCCAGTCCGTGATGACCAAGTCGCTGTCGAATTATCTGCATTACATCGTGGCCAATCTGGTGGCGATAGCACTGTCCAGCATTTTCAATTTTGTCGCCAATGACCGGCTGACCTTTCGCCGCAGCGGCGGCAAGGGCCAGCCTTGAGCGGCCCCGACAAACTTCAAGGTGGCCTGGCGCCACATCATGTCTGGCTGACGCTCTGCATCGCGGTGGCGCTGGGGTACTTGTTCGGACTGGGGGGCGATCACATTCCGCGCAACGGTGACGAGCTGGTGTATGTCCATATCGCGCGTCTCACGGCGGAAAGCGGCCACTGGTTGCCGCTGGTCAGCTCGTTCGATTCCATGCGCAACACCAAACCGCCCCTGTTGTTCTGGCAGGCCATGGTGGCAGGCGGCTGGGGCGAACACTGGACCTTGTTAAACCTGCGCTTGCCCAGCCTGTTTTACTCCTGGGGCATTGCTGCAATGGTGGGATTGTTGACATCCAAAATCCTTCTTGACGCAATTGCGCTGTCGTCGACGTCATCAACCCGTTCGGACGCGCCGCTTGCCGCCAAACGCCAACAGGCCGTCGCCATGGGTGCCATCGCAGCCATCGTCTACCTCTCGTTTTTCAGCACCTACCGCTTTGGCCGTCCCTATCTGACCAGTGCGCCCGAAACCTTCTGGCTCTTCGGCGTGTTTTTTGTCATTGCCTGGGCCCCCGCCCGGCACCTAGCCTCCCGCTGGGCTTTTCCATTGCTGGCTGGCCTGGCGATAGGCGTCGGCAGCCTGTT
>JANMBW010000528.1:0-5182 GCA_031360565.1 Polaromonas sp. | reverse complement strand
TCTGGCAATGCGCTGGAGGTCAAGGGGATGGATCAGCCTCAGGATGTGTTTTCAACGCATTAAATTACCAGGAGACTATGCATGCTTAAACTGAATGCCTTACTTTTTTCTGTGATCGCCCTGGCAATGCAGGCTGTGCCTGCGCGGGCAGACTACCCCGACAAACCCATCCGCATGGTGATCGGCTACGCACCGGGCGGCGGCGCAGACAACCTGATCCGGCCGATTGCAGAGCGCCTGTCGAAAATTCTTGGCCAGCCCATCGTCATGGAGTACCGCGCCGGCGCCGGGGGCGTGATAGCTGCCGAACTGGTGGCGCGCGCTCCGGCTGATGGCTACACCCTGCACATCACCGATTCGGGGCCGATGACCATCGTTCCCAATATGCGCAAGACCGCCTACAACCCGCTGACCGATTTCACGCCGATCGCCATGATTGGTGGTGGCGGCACGGTCATCGTGACGCCGCCTAATTCTCCAGCCACCGATCTGAAAACGATGATCGAGCTGATGAAGCAAAAGCCGGGGACATGGAGCTACGGCACGTCTGGCATAGGTGGTGTGGGTCATCTCGCAGGGGAGCAGTTCAAGGCGGCCGCTGGAGTCAACATCACGCATGTGCCCTACAAGGGCGGTGCGCCGGCAGTCGTCGAGCTGATGGGCGGTCATGTACCGGTGTTATTTTCATCGTTGGGTTCAGCAGCAGCGCATATTAAGGGCGGCCGCATCACGCCGTTGGCCGTTACCTCAGCCAAGCGCAGCTCGATGTTTCCCGATACGCCAACCCTCGCAGAGTCTGGCTTTCCCGGCTTTGATGCGAGCATCTGGTTTGGCATTGTTGGCCCACCCAACTTGCCAGGCAGCGTGATGGCCAAGCTGGTGCCGGCACTGACCAGCGTGATGCAGGAGGCCGCCGTGCAGGAGGCCATCCGTAAGGAAGGCTATGACCCGATGCTGTACACGCCGGCGCAAATGCAGACGCAGATCAGCCAGGACCTGCTGCGATGGGGCAAGACGGTCAAGGATGCCAACGTCAAGATTGAATAGGCGAGCGGCACCATGTCCAAAATCACGGCATCGCCGGCGCTGTCACGCTTTCGGGTTCTGGATCTCTCGCGCGTCCGGGCGGGGCCAACCTGTGTACGCATGCTGGCGGACTTTGGCGCCGATGTGATCCGTATCGAGCCGCCGGCCGGTGTCGATCCGAATGAAGCCGTGTTTGCCGCGGACCGCATGAGCGGCGATTTTCAGAATCTCAACCGCAACAAACGCTCCCTAACGCTCAATCTCAAAAAACCCGAGGGCCGTGAAGTCTTCAAGCGTCTGGTCAAACATGCCGACGTGGTGGTCGAGAACTGGCGTCCTGATGTGAAAGAGCGGCTGGGGCTGGATTACGAAGCGCTGCGCGCCATCAATCCCCGCATTGTCCTCGCCAGCATTTCCGGTTTCGGTCAGGACGGTCCGTATGCGAGGCGCCCCGGCTTTGACCAGATCATCCAGGGCATGGCGGGTTTGATGTCGGTGACCGGTCTGCCGGGTCAGGGACCCGTGCGCGCTGGGCTGGCTGTGGCCGACTCCAGCAGCGGGCTCTACGCCGCCCTTGGTATTTTGACGGCGCTGCTGGAGCGGGAAGTATCAGGTCAGGGTCAATGGGTACACGCCTCTTTGCTGCATTCCCTGATCGCCATGATGGATTTCCAGGCCGCCCGCTATCTGACTGATGGCACCGTTCCGGAACAGGCGGGCAATGACCACCCGACCTGCAGCCCAATGGGCCTGTTTCCGGCGGCTGACGGATTGTTGAATATTGGCGTTTCCGGCGAGGGAACCTGGAAGAAGTTTTGCGAGATATTGGGCAAGCCAGAGTGGCTGGATATGGATGCATTCCAGACGGAGAAGATCCGCGTGAAAAACCGCGAACAACTGACGCTGCTGATCTCGGAGGTCTTTGAGACTCAGACCGTGGATCACTGGGTGAGCGTGCTGAACCAGGCTGGGGTTCCCGCCGGACCGGTCTACTCTGTTCCCGAAGTCTTTGAAGACCCGCAGGTCCAGCATCTGGGTGCCGCGCAAAAAATTCAGACACCGCAGGGACCGACGGTGCACTTGGTCACGCAGCCGGTCACGCTGGAACGCACCCCGGCCACTATCACGTCATCGGCGCCGGGCTGGGGCGAGCACACCCATGAGATGCTGCAGGAGGCCGGCTATGCCGACGCGGAGATTGAGCAACTTCGGGCCAACGGCGTGGTGTGAGGCTCATCGGCAAATACCGGACAATGCGGCGTCACGCCCTTCTACAGACTGAATAAAGAGATGTGTCAATGAAATGCGCACTGGTTGGATCCCGTTTTTTCGCTGCTTCGGTTTTCGAGGCGCTCAGAAAAGAAGAGGGCATTGAGTTCACAAGCATCGTCGCCCCCGCTGCAGACGACAGGCTGGCGCTGGCCGGCAAGGCTGCCGGTATTCCGGTGCATGTGCTGGAAAATCCCAGGATGGTTCCGGGTCACGCCATTGCCGAGGGCACAGACCTGATCCTCGCCGCGCACACGCACGCGCGGGTTACCGACGAGGCCCTTGCGCGATCGCGTCTGGGCGGCATCGGTTATCACCCGTCCCTGTTGCCGCGGCACAGGGGAATTGCTGCCGTGGAATGGACCATTCTGGAGGGCGATGCCATTGCCGGCGGGTCGATCTACCACTTGGCCGACGGATGGGACGCCGGCGCGGTTGCCGCACAGGACTGGTGTTTTGTCGCCAAGGGCGAGACCGCGCGGGAATTGTGGGAGCGGGCCCTGGCGCCCATGGGCCTGGCCCTGCTGAGCAAGGTGGTTCATCACGCCCGCTTGCACGGTCAGGTTCCCGCCTTCGCGCAAGATACCCGCTTCGCGACCAAGGCACCGATGATTCGCCGGTCGGTTGTACTGACAGAGGAAATCTCACCCACCACCACCTCACTTGTGGTCTCTATCGTGGGGGCTGACCGTCACGGTATCGTCAGCTCGCTGGCTGAACGGGCCGAACGATTTGGTGCCAACTGGGCTGCCAGCCGCATGACCAAATTGGCCAGTGAATTTGCCGGCATGGTTCACTTTGAGGTGCCACGCGAAAACGCCGATGCGCTGGCAACCGCACTGCGCGGCCTTCAATCGAACGGATTGCAGGTGGTAGTCGCCATCAGTGACGACGCCAGCCTGCCCAGCTCCCTGCGCAGTGTCGAACTTAAGCTCGTTGGCTCGGATCGGGTTGGAATCGTCAGCAGCCTGACCAAAATCCTGGCAGAGCGAGCCATCAGCATCGAGAACATGCACACCGAAATTGTTCACAGCGGGGTGTCGGGCAAGACTTTCAAGATTGACGCGCACCTGCTGGTCCCAGCAGCCTTGTCTGTCGATACCCTGCGCGTCGAACTCGGCACGCTGGCCAGCGAAATGATGGTGGATATTGCTTTAGGGGAGCGACAGATTCCGGAGCCGACGCGCTCAATCGCCTGAAGGCTATTCGAACAGCCGCCTCACCAGGGCCAGTAGAGTCAAGTCGCTGCCGCGGCGCATGATCAGCGACAACCCAACTGGACACCCGTTGAGTGTGCCGAGAGGAATACTCACCTGGGGCAGTCCGCACAGGCCTGCGGCGCAGAGCAGACTGATGGCGCGCGCGCGGAAACCCTCCAGCTCAGCCGGCGGTGTATTTCTGAAAGGAGCAATGCCCGGTGCACTAGGAAGACAGAGCACCTTCCCGTTCTGGAGCAGCTCATCCATATGTTGGTCTATCTCGTGGCGCTTTTGCTTGGCGCGTGCGACAGCCGCCCGGTCCAGCTCCGACGCCGCCTTGAAACGCTCCCGAATACCCGGTCCAAAGTGAGGGTTGGTGCGGGTCACCCATTCGCCATGTTCGGCCCAGACCTCAGCTCCCTGAATAAGCCGAAAGGTTTCCATCCATACACTCAAAGGCTCGCGGCTGAGCCGGATGTCACGGAACTCAGGCAACAGCTTTTTGACACGCGCAAGGCCTTCGGCCAAGGCCACCGCCACATCGGCGCCTGCGAGTTCAAAGCCGTCGCTCGCGATCAGCAGTTGACCCGTCGCAGCGGCGGGCGCGGAGTCAGTCAGCAGCACCTTGCCCACTTGTTCCAGAACCTCGGCCGTGTCACTGAACCAGCCGACGGTATCGATGCTCCGCGCCAGCGGAAAGACGCCCTGTGCGCTTACCTTTCCGTGACTGGGACGCATGCCAAAAATACCGCAGTAGCTGGCCGGCAAACGCACCGACCCGGCGCAATCGGTTCCCAGCGCAAAATCCACCAGCCTGCCGGCCACCGCAGAGGCCGAGCCGCTGGATGAGCCACCTGGAATACGGCCGGGCGCATTGGGATTGACGGGCGTGCCGTGGTGCGCGTTTTCCCCGTTCAGGCTGTAGGTCAACTCGTCGGTGTGGGTAATACCCGCCATCGAGGCGCCAGCGGCAAGCAACAGGCTAACTGCCGGTGCGGTGGACGCTGCTGGTGCATGGGTGTTAAGCCAGTCCGGGTTGCCCGCGCCGTAGGTGCTCCCTGCCAGTTCGAACACATCTTTGACCGCGAAGTGCAAGCCTTTGAGCGGGCCATCGGGGGCACCCGGCAAAGCGAATTGCGGATGGGTGCAAAAAGCGTTTAAAGGATCGTGCAGCATGTATTTTTTCAGGCTAACCGCCCAGATAGGCCTCTTTGACAAGCGTATGGTTCTGCAGCTTTTCCGTGGTGTCTTCGAGCACCACCCGGCCATTTTCAAGTAGATAGCCGCGCGTGGCGACGGACAGCGCCATGGCCGCGTTTTGCTCGACCAGCAGGATGGTCACACCGAGCTTGTTGATGCTCACGATCTTGTCAAACAACTGCTCAACAATGATCGGGGCCAGACCCAGCGATGGCTCGTCCAGCAGTAGCAGCTTGGGGCGCCCCATCAGCGCACGACCCACGGCCAGCATTTGCTGCTCGCCGCCGGACATCGACCAGGCCAATTGCGTGCGCCGCTCAGCCAGCCGGGGAAACAAGGCGTAAACACGGTCCATGTCCTCGGCAATCGAATCGCGGCGTTTGCGCCAGGGCGTGGCACCAATCTCAAGGTTTTCCTGAACCGTCAAACCAGAAAAAACACGGCGCCCCTCGGGCGAATGCGCAATCCCCAGCCGCACGATGTCCTCG
>JANMBW010000135.1:0-11811 GCA_031360565.1 Polaromonas sp. | reverse complement strand
GCACCGTACTCGGTGATGTTCTTGACCACGCCCTTGACGGAAGAACCTTCCTTGAGGGTTTCCATCAGCTTGGCGCGCTCTTCGCCCATGCTGGCTTCGACCACCGCGCGGCGTGACAGCACGACGTTGTTGCGCTTGCGGTCCAGCTTGATGACCTTGAATTCCATGGTCTTGTTCTCGTACGGAGACAAGTCTTTGATGGGGCGGGTATCGATCAGCGAGCCAGGCAGGAAAGCACGAATGCCGTTGACCAGAACGGTGAGGCCGCCCTTGACTTTTCCACTGGTCTGACCGGTGACGAATTCGCCGGATTCCAGGGCTTTTTCCAGGCTCATCCACGAGGCCAGGCGCTTGGCCTTGTCGCGGGACAACAGGGTGTCGCCGTAGCCATTTTCGACGGAGTCGATGGCTACAGATACAAAATCGCCAACCTGGACTTCAAGTTCGCCCTGGTCGTTTTTGAATTCTTCGAGGGGGACATAGGCCTCGGATTTAAGTCCGGCGTTCACAACAACGTGGTTGTGATCGATACGCACGACTTCAGCAGTGATGACTTCACCGGTGCGCATTTCAGAGCGCTGGAGCGATTCGTTAAACAGGTCGGCAAAAGATTCAGACATGACTTCAGACATAAATTTCCTCATCCACAACGCAGGGCTCAGTTAGCGGAATTGCTAAAAGTTTTGAATCTGCTTGGGGCTTGTTGTGCGGCCTCAGAAAGCCGCCGGTTACGTTAATGTTCCTGCTGACCAATGCGCTGTTCCATGGTGGAAAATAGCGCGACAGGGATCAGAAGGGCCGGGCGCTGTTCCACCAGCCAATCACCTGATTCACCGACTCTTCAATCGACAACTCGGAATTGTCCAACAACAGCGCTTCATCTGCAGGCTTCAGTGGAGCTGCCAGTCGTGACATGTCACGTGCATCTCTCGCGCAAAGGTCCTGCAAGATCTCGTCGAGTGTAGCTGAATTTCCCTTTGAAATCAACTGCTTATGACGGCGGTTTGCCCTTTGCAAGGCGTTGGCAGTAAGGAAGATTTTGAGTGGCGCGTCCGGGAAAATCACGCTGCCCATGTCTCGACCGTCCGCCACCAGACCCGGCAACCTTCTGTAACCGTGTTGAAGTGCAAAAAGGGCGGTTCGAACCTCAGGATGGGCAGAAACTTTGGAAGCGGCCATGCCCGCCGCCTCGGAGCGAATCGCATCTGACACATCCAAGGCATCGAGAAATACTCTGTCGTCATCAAAATGCACAGAGAGATTGCGCGCAATGTGCGCCACGCCCGGTCCGTTACTCAGGTCCACGCCGGCGCGTTCGGCGGCGTACGCGCTCAGTCGGTACAGGGCGCCAGAATCCAGGTAGTGATAACCCAGCCGCTGAGCGAGCTGTGACGCCAGCGTGCCTTTGCCTGAAGCAGTGGGCCCGTCCACACAAATGACCGGAATAACATCAGATTCTGCCTCGGTGATCTCGAAAAAGGTCTCAAAGTAATCGGGAAAAGTCTTGGCAACGCACTTGGGGTCCAAAATACGAATCGGCAGGCGGGCCGGATTGAATGCTGCCAGCGCAAAACACATGGCGATCCGGTGGTCATCGTAAGTATGGATAGGCGCTGTTTGCCAGTCTGAAACGGTTGCGGGTGGCGTGATGGTGAGGTAATCGGAGCCTTCCACCACCATGGCACCGAGTTTTCGTAACTCGCAGGCCATGGCGGCCAGGCGGTCTGTTTCCTTGACGCGCCAGCTCGCGATGTTGCGTAGCGTGGTGCTGCCTTGCGCGTAAAGCGCCATGACCGCCAGCGTCATGGCTGCATCGGGAATGTGGTTGCAATCCAGATCCAATGCTTTGAGAGGCCAGCCCTGACCGGGTTTGCCACGTGAAACGCCCAGTGAATTGGACGTGCTTTCAATTTGTGCCCCCATCATGCGGGCTGCTTCCACAAACTGTATATCGCCCTGTATGGAATCCGCTCCCACCCCCAGAATTTCTATACCGTTTGAAGTGTGAGTCGGCGCAGCGATTGCACCTAGCGCTATAAAATAGCTAGCAGATGATGCGTCGGCCTCGACGTGAATCTCACCCGGTGACTGATATCGGCAGTGGGCCGGAATAGTAAAACTCTGCCAGTCCAGCCGCTCCACTCGAATTCCGAAGCGGGCCAAAAGATTGAGGGTAATTTCAATATACGGTCGGGAGATCAGCTCCCCCACCACCTCGATGCGAATGGCCTGATCGGCAACCAGCGGCAAAGCCATCAGCAAAGCGGTTAAAAACTGGCTGGAGACATCGCCCCGAATCTGGATGGGCTGATCGAGCTGGAGTGTTCCAGGGTAAAGGCGCAAAGGCGGAAAACCGGGCGTACCAAGATAGTCAATACCGCAACCCAGTTGCCTGAGGGCATCGACCAGATCGCCGATTGGCCGTTCGTGCATGCGCGCAACACCTGACAGCTCAAACTCCCCGCCCAGCAGCGCCAAGGCCGCCGTCAAGGGCCGCATGGCCGTACCGGCGTTACCCAGAAAGAGCTTGGTAGTCTTGCTTTGCTTGGCTAGCCGCCCGCCCAGGCCGCCGACAGTGACGGTATTGCCATCGGTATGAATGGAACAGCCCAACTGTTTAAGGGCAGTCAACATGACTGAGGTGTCGTCGGACGCCAAGACATCGCGAACGATGGTCTCGCCTTCGCTCAGTGCTGCCAGCAGCAAGACCCGATTGGAAATACTTTTAGAGCCGGGCAGGCGCACCGTACCGCCCGCACGGGAGAGCGGCGGAATGTCCAGATAGGCACTATCGAACATCCTTTAATCACTTGCGGGATTTGTGCGAGGAAATTCGCCAGTTCGCGCGGGTTTCGCTGGCCTGCTCGATTTGCTGCTCCAGGGCATCGCCATCACCGCTCGAAATCAGCTTTTCAAGAACGTCAAGTGATTGCCGGAAAATTTTGGATTGCTCGAGCAGCTCCTCGCGGTTAGCCACCAGAATGTCGCGCCACATTTTGGGGTCACTCGCTGCGATCCGCGAGAAGTCGCGAAAACCCGGTCCTGCCAGAGCCAAAAAGTTTTTGCCCTGGGACTGGCCGCTGATACCGTTCATCAAAGCAAAAGCGATCAGATGGGGCAGGTGGCTCACGGCTGCATAGGCGGCGTCATGCGCTTGTGGAGACATCTGAACGACATCACAGCCGAGCGCAGTCCAAACCTGGGTCGCTTTGACCAACTGGGCAGTCAGCGTACGTTCGATGGGCGTCAGAATGACTTGCTTACCGGTATACAAATCGGCGTCGGCATGCTCGACGCCCGACACCTCCCGACCCGTGATGGGATGTGCGGGCACAAAACAACCCACCTGGTCACGCAACACGCGGCGTGCGGCATCCACCACATCGCGTTTGGTAGAGCCGACATCCATGACCAAAGTGGTGGGCGTGATGAGGTGACGAATGGCCTTGAAAGTGGCCTCTGTAGCGGAAACCGGAACCGCCAACAACACAATGTCGGCCCCCGACACCGCCAGCAATGCTGAGGGTGCTTCCACGTCAATTACGCCCATCTGGCGTGCTCGCTCGGTGGTGGAGGGTGATTTGCTGTAGCCGACCACGCGTTTGACCAGGCCTGCACGCTTGAGCGCCAGCGCAAACGAGCCGCCCATGAGGCCGCAGCCAATCAGTCCTAATTGTTCAAACATCAATTCCAACCGGTTTCTTGGCGATGCATAGTGGGCCCAATAGGTGTTTCACTGGTTGACTCGATGGACTGTCATTCGGTCACGGGGTAGGCACCAAGTACCTTGTAGAAGGCACACAGTTGCTGAAGCTCAACCAGTGCCGCCTGTACATGGCTCTGCGAGGGATGTCCCGAAAGATCAATATAAAAATAGTATTCCCACTGACCTGATCGGGCTGGACGCGACTCAAAACGTGTCATCGAGACGCCGTGGTTTTTTAGTGGTACCAGGATGTCATGCACGGCTCCAGGCCGATTGGCAACCGAAACGACCAGGCTGATGCAGTCCTTGCCCGATGCGGGGGGTGTCGGCAAAGTCTTCGGCAGGCACACCACGGCGAAACGGGTTCGATTGAGCGCGTCGTCCTGGATTCCCCGCGCGGCAGCGTGCAGACCAAACTGGGTACCAGCACGCTCACTTGCGATACCCGCCCACAACGGATTGGTTGAGGCAAGGCGAGCGCCTTCAGCGTTGCTCGATGCCGCATGCCGCGTTGCGTGGGGCAAGTGAGCGGTCAACCAGTTTTGGCACTGGGCCAGGGCCTGCGGGTGGGCGTAAACGACCTCTATGCCCTCGATTGAGTCCGACAATCTTAGAAGGTTGTGCCGGACCATCAGGCTGGTACCACCCACAATATGCAGGGGCGAGTTCAAAAACAGGTCCAGTGAGCGTGAAACTACCCCTTCTGTGGAGTTTTCAACCGGCACCACGCCATAATCTGCGCCACCAGCCGCCGTGGAACGGAAGACTTCATCAATGCTGGAGCAGGGCACATGCTCAATACTGGTGCCAAAAAATTGCAGCGCGGCCTGTTCGCTAAATGTCCCTGCGGGCCCCAAATAAGCCACCCGAACCGTCGATTCAAGGGCCAGACAGGCCGACATGATTTCCCGCCATATTGCCTCGACATGATCGTTTTTCAGAGGCCCCAGGTTGGCCTGCTGAATTTGCTCAATCACCCTGGTAACTCGGTCAGGCCTGAAAAATGGCGTGCCTTCCTTTTTTTTGACCTCTCCTACTTGCTCGGCAACCCGCGCCCGACGATTCACCAAGGCCAGCAGTTCCTGATCTATGGCATCGATCTGCACGCGCAAATCAGCAAGATTGATGGTCATATTTCAGGTAAATAGCTAACGGAGATTTCAAAGTTGCCTCATGCATTTTTCTGTTCGAATTCTCGCATGTAGTCGACCAGGGCTTGCACCCCGGCAAGGGGCATCGCGTTATACAAGCTCGCGCGCATTCCGCCCATGGTTTTGTAGCCTTTGAGCTGGAGTAATTTTCTCTCGCTGGCGCCTGCAAGAAACCTGTCGTTCAAAGCCTCTTGGTGCAAAAAAAAGGGAACGTTCATGCGCGACCGACAGCTTTTGGCAACCCGATTGACATACAGGGTGGATCCGTCGATGAAGTCATAGAGCAATTTGGCTTTGACTATGTTGCGTTGCTCGATGGCCTCAATGCCCCCCTGCTTTTTGAGCCACTTGAAGGTCAGGCCTGCAATGTAAATCGCATACGTCGGCGGCGTGTTGTACATCGAGTGGTGGTCTGCTGCAACCTTGTAATCAAACCCGGTCGGGCAATGCGGCAAGGCGCGGCCCATCAAATCGTTGCGGACCACGACTAGGGTCAATCCGGCGGGGCCAACATTTTTCTGGGCACCGCCGTAAGCCAGGCCGACGAGTGACCAGTCCACCGTGCGTGATGCCATGTGCGAAGAGAAGTCCATCACCAACGGCGCAGGACTACCCAAGGCTTTCAGGTCAGGCAACTCATGCATCTCGATGCCGTGAACCGTTTCGTTGCTGCAGACGTGCACATAACTGGCGTCGACATGGATTTTCCAACTGGCCGGGGCCGGTAGCTGGGTATGCCCATCGCTGGCGTTGTTGGCTGCAATGTTGACAGGGCAGTACTTGCGAGCTTCTTTTTGTGAGCGGTCGCTCCAGTTTCCGGTGACAACATAATCAGCAAGTTTGCCGCCAGACAAATTGAGCGGAACGATCGCGTTCTGCGCCATACCGCCTCCCTGCATGAACAGGATGCTGAAGTCTTTTGGTATGGCGAGCAGTTCCCTGAAATCGCCTTCGGCCGCCTCGCAAATAGACACAAACTCCTTGCTGCGGTGGCTCATCTCCATGACGCCCACGCCGCTGCCATGCCAGTCCAGCATATCCGCAGCAGCTTCCTTTAAAACCTCCTCTGCCAGGCAGGCAGGCCCAGCCGAAAAATTAAAGGGCCGGGTCATTTCTTGGTGGCGGGCTTGCTCTTGTCTGACGCTGCGGGAACAGCCGGTGCTGCTCTCGCTGCAGGTGCCGCGCCCACAATCTTGGCTGCGGCTTCGTCAAACTGCCTCACGCGCGCTGTGACGTCAGTGCGTGTTGCATCGACCAGCTGCTTGACGAAGAAATTGCCCAATTCCGGTGCGGCTATCTGGTATTTTTTGATCGCTGGGGATTCAAAAAATGCCGCTAGTTGCTTCAATTCATCAAGGGTGAATCGCTCCATATAGGCCGGAACGAGCGAATCATTACTGACCTTGGCGACCCTGCCGTTGATGACTTTTGAGACGTCTTCAAAATATTTTTTAAGCTCTGTATTGAGATCGTCCGTCGCCTGTTGCTGGCGGGCTTTAGGAACGCTGGTCTGGAGCTTTGGCCCCCAGTTCTGCAAAACTTCCTGAATCGCGCTATCAGAAAGTTGTGCGACCAGCCGGTCAAGTTCCGGACCCTGCTGCAAGGCCACGACTTTGGTAGCCCACTCCAGTTTGGGATCGGCGGTTTGGGCATGACCGACGCTACAAAATGCAAAGCTGGCAATCGCCAGGCCAGTGAGTAATTTTTTCATGATGGGATCCGGTTAGGGGAGACTGGCAGGGTCAAGGGGTGATCCGGCTGCCGTTTCATCGCCAGGATTGGCGCTGTCGAAGTCATCCAGCGTGGCGTCGTTTTCGACGATGCGCTGCAAGCCGCTCAATTGTGAGCCTTCGTCCAGCCCGATCAGGGTGACCCCCTGGGTTGCCCTTCCCATTTCTCGGATTTCGCTCACACGGGTGCGAACCAGGACACCTTTGTCCGTAATCAACATGATTTCGTCGTCAGCATGCACTAGGGTCGCTGCGACAACTTTGCCATTGCGCTCGCTCTGCTGAATGGCAATCATGCCTTTGGTGCCGCGACCGTGGCGGGTGTATTCGGTGATCGAGGTGCGCTTGCCGAAGCCATTCTGGGTGGCAGTCAGGACGCTCTGTTGCTCGTCTTCAGCGACCAACATGGCAATGACGTTTTGACCTTCTTCAAGTGTCATACCTCTCACGCCTCGCGCCGTCCGCCCCATGGGTCGCACGTCGTTTTCGTCAAAACGAACGGCTTTACCGCCGTCAGAAAAAAGCATCACGTCATGCTTTCCATCAGTCAGGGCTGCCCCGATCAGGAAATCTCCCGGGTCCAGATCGACCGCAATGATGCCGGCTTTGCGTGGATTGCTGAAATCTTCGAGAGGCGTCTTTTTGACCGTCCCCATGGAGGTCGACATGAATACATACTGGTCAATCGGGAAAGTACGTTTTTCGCCCGTCAAGGGCAGCACAACGGTAACCTTCTCGCCATCTTGCAGCGGAAACATGTTGACGATGGGGCGCCCGCGTGACCCCCGTGATCCAGCGGGGACTTCCCAGACCTTGAGCCAATACAGACGTCCGCGGTTTGAAAAGCAGAGGATGTAATCGTGCGTATTGGCAATAAACAGCTGGTCTACCCAGTCATCTTCTTTGGTAGCGGTTGCCTGTTTGCCCCGACCACCGCGCTTTTGTGCACGGTACTCTGAAAGCGGCTGGCTTTTGATGTAACCGGAATGTGAGAGCGTGACCACCATATCGGTCGGTGTGATCAGATCCTCGGTACTCAGGTCAAAGGAGCTATGTTCAATAAAGCTGCGGCGGGCGCCGAGCTTGGTCTGGCCAAACTCCTGTTTAATCGCAGAAAGTTCTTCTCCAATGATGATCGCCACGCGTTCTGGCCTCGAGAGAATGTCTAATAGGTCATCAATCTCAGCCATGACTTCTTTGTACTCGGCCACAATTTTGTCTTGCTCCAGTCCTGTCAGGCGCTGAAGTCGCATCTGCAGAATTTCCTGAGCTTGGGTCTCCGACAGACGGTACAGGCCATCGTCGCCCATACCGAAGGCTTTCTCGAGGCCGTCAGGGCGGTAACTGTCAGCATTCACCACTGCGCCATCGGCCCGGGTACGGGTAAGCATCTCCCGTACCAGGCTGCTGTCCCATGGTCTCAACATCAATTCTGCCTTGGCGACCGGAGGAGTAGGGGCATTGCGAATAATCGCAATGAAGTCGTCGATATTGGCCAGCGCAACAGCCAGACCTTCCAGCACGTGGCCGCGCTCGCGCGCCTTGCGCAGGGTGTAAACGGTGCGGCGGGTGACGACTTCCCGGCGGTGGGACAGAAAGACCTGAATGAGTTCTTTCAGATTACAAAGCTTGGGCTGACCGTTGATCAGCGCCACCATATTGACGCCAAAGGTGTCTTGGAGCTGAGTCTGCTTGTACAGGTTGTTGAGTACGACCTCTGGCACTTCGCCGCGCTTGAGTTCGATCACCAGGCGCATACCGGACTTGTCGCTCTCGTCCTGAATGTGGCTGATACCCTCAATTTTCTTTTCATGCACCAGCTCCGCCATGCGTTCCTGCAGGGTCTTTTTGTTGACCTGATAGGGCAGTTCGTCAACGATGATGGATTGGCGCTGTCCCTTATCGATGTCCTCAAAATGACACTTGGCGCGCATGACCACCTTGCCACGTCCAGTGCGGTAACCGTCCTTGACGCCATTGATGCCGTAAATAATGCCGGCGGTTGGAAAGTCCGGGGCCGGAATAATTTCCATCAATTCGTCAATTGAGGCTTCCGGATTTTTCAGCAAGTGAAGGCAGGCATCAACCACTTCATTGAGGTTGTGGGGTGGGATATTGGTGGCCATCCCAACTGCGATTCCCCCAGACCCGTTGACGAGCAAGTTGGGCAGCCGGGTTGGCATGACGAGGGGTTCTTGTTCGCTACCGTCATAGTTGGGACCGAAGTCAACGGTCTCCTTGTCAAGATCTGCAAGTAATTCATGCGCAATCTTGGCCAACCGGATTTCGGTGTAACGCATGGCTGCTGCGTTATCGCCGTCGACGGAACCAAAGTTGCCCTGGCCATCCACCAGCAGGTGGCGCATTGAAAAGTCCTGCGCCATTCGCACGATGGTGTCATACACCGACTGGTCGCCATGAGGGTGGTATTTGCCGATGACGTCACCGACAATCCGAGCGGATTTTTTGTACGGGCGGTTCCAGTCGTTGTTGAGTTCGTGCATCGCAAAAAGGACACGCCGGTGCACCGGCTTAAGACCATCTCTTGCGTCTGGCAATGCTCTACCTACGATGACGCTCATGGCGTAGTCGAGGTAGCTGCGCCGCATCTCTTCTTCTAGGCTAATGGGCAGGGTTTCTTTGGCGAACTGGGTCATGAGGGGCCTGGATTGGGTTTGGCGCGATCCGCGCCGATGCAGCGAAATTGATTTTAAGGCCTGACGTCAGACCTTAGAGTTGTGGCATGTCAGCAACAAACCTCAGAGAATCGCGCGTCTGTTCTGGACATGGGCGCGTGCAAGCTTGAACCCACAAGTTGCTGTGGCACAATAACTGTAACGCTTTGGGTGATGGTCATTCACGGCGTATAACTTATCAATCGCAGCAAGTCTGCGGCTTTTCTCTAGAGGAGAACCATGAACAAACTCAACAAAGTGGCAATGTTGTTTGCTTCCGCAGCGCTTGCTACCGCCGCTGGTGCACAAACTATCGACAACTGGAAAAACGGTACCAACGAGCTGGTTTGGAAAAACGGCACCAACGAGTTGTGCTGGCGTGATGCCAACTGGACTCCTGCTACGGCGGCTCCTGGCTGCGACGGCGCGATTGTTCCGCCACCTCCTGCACCTCCTCCTGCCCCCGTTGCAGCACCCGCACCACCTCCGCCTGCTCCAGCTCCTGCGCCAGCACCTGCTCCGGCCACTGTTGCAACCAAAGTCACTTACGCAGCTGACGCCTTCTTTGACTTCAACAAGTCCGTGATCAAGCCAGAGGGCAAGGCCAAGTTGGACGATCTGGTCAGCAAGATCAAGGGCATCAATCTGGAAGTCATCATTGCTGTGGGTCACACCGACTCCATCGGTAGCGATGCTTACAACCAGAAGTTGTCAGTGCGTCGTTCTGAAGCCGTCAAGGCCTATTTGGTATCTGCCGGTATTGAGAAAAACCGCGTGTACACCGAAGGTAAGGGCGAGAAGCAGCCTGTTGCAGACAACAAGACTGCCGAAGGCCGCGCGAAGAACCGCCGCGTTGAGATCGAAGTGGTTGGAACCCGCGCCAACAAGTAATTCTGTTCGGACCGATTAAAAACCGCGCTTCGGCGCGGTTTTTTTATGCGCAAGGGATAATCAGGGAATGTCTATCACCACCAACTTTGATCCGGCTGAACTGGCTAAATTCTCAGAACTCGCGCATCGGTGGTGGGACACCGAAAGCGAATTTCGTCCGCTGCATCAGATCAATCCCTTGCGGCTGGCCTGGATCAATGACTTGATTCCTTTAAAAAATCTCCGTGTTCTCGATGTCGGCTGCGGCGGAGGCATTCTGGCTGATGCCATGGCCCGTAAAGGTGCGACGGTTCTGGGTATTGATTTGTCAACCAAAGCGCTGAAAGTCGCGCAACTTCACGCTTTGGAAGCGCAAACCGAAGGGGTGCAGTATCAGGAAATCAGCGCGGAAGCCCTTGCTGCTGAGCAACCTGGCAGTTTTGACGTGGTGACCTGCATGGAAATGTTGGAGCATGTTCCCGATCCATCGTCTGTGGTCAGAGCCTGCGCCGCACTCGTAAAGCCTGGGGGCCATGTGTTTTTCTCCACCATCAACAGAAATGCCAAGGCTTTCCTGTTCGCGATTGTAGGAGCCGAGTATGTACTGGGTCTATTGCCACGCGGCACGCATGAATACGCCAAGTTGATCAAGCCCAGTGAACTTGCGAGCTATTGCCGCCCGGTTGGCCTCGATCTTCTGCATGCAAAAGGTATGCAATACAACCCCATCAGCCGTCGTTACTATCTTGACGCCAACACCAGCGTCAACTACATGTTTGCAACACGCAAAGCCTGACTCCATCGCAGCATCTCGGTGCACCAAAATGTTGAAAAATATTGACGCGATATTGTTTGATCTGGACGGCACCTTAATAGATAGCGCGCCCGATCTCGGCGCTGCCGCTGACAAGATGCGTACCGATCGCGGATTACCTTCGTTGCCCCTGGCCCAGTACCGGCCTATGGCGGGTGCTGGCGCTCGCGGCATGATCGGAGTGGCATTTGGCGTATCGCCACAGCATGCTGAATTTGAATCACTCAAGGAGGAGTTTTTTGCCAACTATGAGGCCTGCATGACACTGCGCACCTACGCATTTGAAGGCGTCTCGGAAATGCTTGCTGGCATCTGCCAAGCAGGACTCAAATGGGGGGTTGTGACCAATAAGTCAGAGCGCTTCACGCTTCCGTTGACCCGATCCATGCTCCTTTTTAACAGCGCACAAACCATCATCAGTGGTGACACAACGCCCCACGCAAAGCCTCACCCCGCTCCTTTGCTGGAAGCCGCACGAAGGTTGAATGTTGCTGTCGATCGATGTGCCTATGTCGGGGACGATGAGCGCGACATCATTGCGGGACGTGCTGCTGGTATGCCGACAGTGGCGGCGGCTTATGGGTATCTAGGCACAACTACAGACACTGAAGGCTGGAACGCGGATGCCACCATCGTTTCACCGTCTGAGCTCTTGCAATTACTGCAAATGCCATAAAATGAGACTCTGGGGCTGCATTGGTTTCGACGTGGGTTCGGACGCGGTGTGGTGCATGTCGAGCTGAGTGTGCTCGTAAAACTGATTCAAACAAACTAACTGCAAACGACGAACGTTTCGCACTCGCAGCTTAATTGCCTGTGAGCTTTACAACAGCAGGCCGATAGGCTGGGCAAGGGGTTTTTAGCG
>JANMBW010000495.1:0-3628 GCA_031360565.1 Polaromonas sp. | reverse complement strand
GGCGTGCTGCTGGAGTCACCCCGGATCGTCAAAGCCGGCTTTGGCCTGGGCGACGACCGCAAACGCATCGTCTCCAAATTGGGAGTCGACCTTCAGGGCGTGATCGATCTCAACAGCGTCTTCCGCGACATGGGCTACCGTAAGGACATGGGTGTGCGGGGAGCAGTGGCCGTGCTTTTCAATAAACGTTTCATCAAATCCAAAAAGGCTGCCACATCTAACTGGTCCAACCAGCGATTGACCGACGCTCAAACGCTCTATGCCGCCAACGACGCCTACGCTGCAATGCGGGTGCTGGTCGAACTCGACCAGCGACAATGCCAGAAGTCCAATCAGGACTTGGCCATGTAGGCTTTTCGGTCAGCCACCACGCGCTGGACCGAGGGCCGCTCGCCCAGCATCTTGATGTAGGGCTTGTAGTCCACGCCAGCCGAGAGGAGCAAGTCCTCGCCGTAAACCGCTTTGGTGGCCATGCCAACCACCGGCAAGCTGGCAAAAGCCGCGCAATCGGCCTGAGTGAACGAATCACCAGCAATAAACGGTGCAAATCTGACCCGCTGCTTGAAGCCAGCAATATTCTTCTGGAGCTGCGATTTGACGCGTAACTTGACGTCCTCGCCTACAGCACCACCAAAAAAGGCCAACCCGTACAACTCGCGCGCCACCAGTTCAAGATGCAAATCAATAAAGGTGATCAGCTCGCGTACTCTGCCGGCAGCGAATGGGTCAGCAGGCAGCAGCGACGGATTGGGGTGGGCCGATTCAATGAACTCCATGATGACCTGGCTCTCACACAGTGCACCCTGCGGGGTGCGCAAAAACGGAATTTTGCCGAGTGGCGAATCACTGAGCACAGCCGCATCGGTGCTTTGGGTCAGCACAAGCTCTTCTGTAAAAGGCACGTTCTTTTCCAGCATGGCCAGCTTGACCTTGTTGTAGTAGTTGGAAACAGGAAAACCGCAGAGGGTGAGCATAGAAATCTCCAAATCGTTGAGTTGACTGTGACGACAGTCTATTCGCGCCGGCGGGTGGGCAGCGCAATTACCTAATCTTGGTCCGCCATCCCAGCGTTGGCATGATGGAGCCGCTGCTAAAGACTAAAGAGAAGCACCCGATGCCGCCCGCTGGTAGCGCACCTCGCGTTGACGGAGATTGTCTGTCCCCACAAATTCGCGGTTGGACTCGAACCTGATCTGAAAAGTGGCGTAGGGTAGCGTCAGCCGCGATGGCGGCTTGCCATCGGCGCTGGTGTATTTGCGTTTCAAATTGGTGCCGTCGAAAGTCCAGTTGCCGCTGTGCAAGTGTTCGGTGATGGCACCACCTGCCTGCTCCACCCTGGCAGTCTCGCTAAAGCTCCCATCAGCCTCTAGCACCAGCAACCGACGCACCCGGGCGCCTTCCTGGTCGTATTCCCGAAGCCAACTGCCCACCAGACGCTGCTGCCCCATTTCCACGCTGGACTCGCCGCCTGAACCTTCACAGGCTGTCAGCAAGAGGCAGGTCAGCGCCAAGCTCACACTGATGCGGCGAGAAAATGGAAAAACGCCAGGAAAAGGCCGGCCAATAGTGCAAAGCTACATTCGGCTAAACAGCTTACACCGGACTCCAATAAACTTCAGCGCGCAGTGTAAGAAAGCACACGCCGGTCCGACCAAATCAATGAACTGTCGCGCAAACTGAAAGCATGGAAATGATGAGCCGAAGAACCAACTTGTTTAGCCTGGCCGCTGTGGTCGCCTTGATGGCCAGCGTGCGAAAGGTGTTTTCAAGCGAACCGGCGCCTGCTGCGCGGCTCTATCCCTTTTCTCAAACAGATGCGCAATGGCGGCAAGTGCTCAAGCCGGATCAGTTCCATGTGCTGCGTCAGGCTGGCACCGAACGTCCGGGTTCCAGCCCCCTGAACAAGGAAAAACGGGCTGGCATTTTTCACTGCGCCGGTTGCGCCTTGCCGCTTTTTTCTTCGGCAAGCAAATTTGAGAGCGGCACCGGCTGGCCGAGCTTCTGGCAGCCTTTGGACAAAGCGGTGGTGGAAGTAACCGATTCTTCGCTGTTCATGAAGCGAACCGAGGTTCTGTGCAGCCATTGCGGCGGCCACCTGGGCCATGTCTTCGATGATGGCCCCGAGCCAACCGGCTTGCGTTACTGCATCAACGGCGTATCGCTGAACTTTACGGCCGTCTGACCATGCGGCACTGCCTGTTTTTATTCGCTGGCGGCGCACTCGCCTTGAGCTTGTGGGGTGACGCGGGAGCAGGTATGGGTTTGAGCGTAGCAGCCGAGAAAGCCCTCAAGCTGCCGCCACCGGCGATGGATGCACCTGCCACCCCTGCGGCAGCGCGCGCGACAGCCGTGTTCGCGGGCGGCTGTTTCTGGGGTGTACAGGCGGTTTTTCAGCACACCCAGGGGGTGTTGAACGCCGTGTCGGGATATGCCGGCGGCGAGGCGTCCACAGCCAGCTACCGCAAAATTGGCTCGGGCCAAACCGGACATGCCGAATCGGTGCAGATCACCTACGACCCCCGCATCGTGTCGTACGGAAAACTGTTGCAAATCTTCTTTTCGGTGGCGCATGACCCGACCACGCTGAACCGGCAGGGACCCGATTCGGGTACTCAGTACCGTTCTGCAATTTTTTATCAGGATTCGGCACAAAAAGAGCTGACTGAAAAGTACCTGGCGCAGATCGACGCCGCCAAAGTCTTCCCCAGCAAGGTAGTGACCGAGCTGAAACCGCTCAGCGGGTTTTATCCGGCAGAGGCATACCATCAGAACTATGCCGCCCGCAATTCCCGTAACCCTTACATCGTGCGCTTTGATGCGCCCAAGGTGGCGAATCTTAAAGCCCTGATGCCGGAGGTCTATCGCCCGCAGCCTGTGTTGGTACCCAATGTGGACGAAAAACGCTAAAGGCCGGACAGGACTTATCTCGCCGTTTTTTCAAAGTATTTGTAGCGAAATTGTGTTGGCCGCAAAAAAGGCAGGCGATAATGGGGCGTTCGGGTAAAACTACCTGAACAAGTTGGGTGATCGGTCAGTTTCGCGCGCTACGGCGTAATTCTCGGGTTTGTTGTGCTTACGGGACTCCATCGCTTTTGTTTTATGTTTTCTTGAGGAGTCCCCATGGGCAATAAACTTTACGTCGGCAACCTGCCGTACACAGTGCGTGACGAAGATCTGCAACAGTCTTTCGGCGCATTCGGTTCAATTACCAGCGCTAAAGTCATGATGGAGCGCGACACCGGTCGTTCCAAAGGCTTTGGTTTCGTCGAAATGGGCAGCGATGCCGAAGCGCAGGCAGCTATTGCCGGCATGAATGGCCAGTCACTCGGCGGCCGCAGCATCACGGTTAACGAAGCCCGCCCCATGGAGGCACGTCCTCCACGCAGCGGTGGCTTCGGTGGTGGTGGCGGTTACGGCGGTGGTGACCGTTCCGGCGGCGGCGGCTATGGCGGTGGCGATCGCTCCGGCGGTGGCGGCTACGGCGGTGGTGGTGGCGGACGCGGCGGCTACTAAGCCCTGCAATTTCCGTCTAGCGGCAGCTATGCCGCTGTAAAAAGGCTTACTGGCTCACCTTAGGTGAACCCACAAAGGCTTCAAGACTTCGGTTTTGGAGCCTTTTTTATTGCAA
>JANMBW010000493.1:0-1968 GCA_031360565.1 Polaromonas sp. | reverse complement strand
GGGCAAGGTCGCACCCATCTCGAGGGCAAAGACCTGGTACCTCAGGCGCTGCGCCTGCCGAACCTCGTCCTGATGCCGGGCCCAGCTGGCCGAGATTTTCCCCACCGAAGACTTGCAAAACTCTTGAGCATTGGACTGGCTGACAACATCACCGCTTTGACAAAGTGACCCCCGTGGCATGGCGACTGGCGACAATGCAAAGGTGGGGTTAGGCAGTTCTTTCATGGCTCGCTCCTTGGTTTTTGATCGTTCAATGGCGGGGTGATGTGGGATGTAAAAAAGCCCCGGGGTCGGGGCTCTTGGCTATTGCGACGGCCGTCCCGCGCACAATGCGCAGGGATTGCAGATTGAATTCTGGGGTACTCAGGCTGTAGGACCGACTGACATCAAAGCCCTGCTGATCTGGGTCTGCATGGTGGCGGGGGTCAGGCTCCACGATCGGCTTCCTTGCTTGTGGCATGCATGGAAGTGTGCAGCGCCCGAGTGACGCGCTGATGTCAGTGAAGTGGCAGTTTTGTGACAGGCGAAAGCCGTCACCTATTCCGTTCTTCACCCGACCTCAGCCGATTCAAACCTGAAACTGGGCGGCCATCTAAAAGCGTGTCCCCACCGACAGCCGAAGCATGTCCTGCGGGCTGAAGTTCACCAAAGGGTCCCAGGCCACGCGTACAAAGTACCTCGGCCAGTCATAGCCCAGCGACAAGCCGTAGCGATGCACAGACTCCCCGGACACCAGCCCGGTCTTGGACAAAAGGTCGAGCGTCAGCCGCTGATCACCTGCGACCGGCGTGCGGTACACCAGGTGAACGTTCTGCTGATCTGGATTAAGCCGGTTATCGCGCACCACCTGCAATGCCAGCGAGTGGTTGTCAGCCCAACGGTAACCGCCCGACAACATCCAGGCGTCGTTGGGATCAAAGTTCAGATTGACATAATTGCGAAGGTTGGTCCGCCCCACGCCTGCCCCGGCAAACCAGGTCTCCCCGGCCTCCAGAGAGGCGCTACCGCCCACAAAGCCGCCTGATGCGGCCTGCAGCGACGGTATAAAGCGGACCGGCCCGAATTTGAACGTTTTGTCCCAGCCCGCGCGCGCTTGGGACACCGCTTCTACCGGTGAGCGAAACCACCCGACCCAGGCGTTGCCAAAACCCGAGCTGGCACGCAGGTTCAGATCCAGTCCCGGACCGGCAGGCAATCCGCCGCCAGACAGCGGGTACAGACCCACGGTCAGTTTATAAGCGAGAGGCTGTTCAGCTCCTATTGCACCCGCAGCTTCAGCGCCACCATCGACACCAAAGACAGTTCCGCAAGAAGCGACTAAAACGGCAGTCAGGCAGGCACGTGGTCTGAGGAAAAATAAAGGGTGCATCCGGACAGTCTAGGCTGTCAGCCCTACTAATTTGATAGCAGTAAACCCATATTTAACTTGGGATACAGGCAGTTTTTCTCTCCGTCATGGCTATTTCAGCCAGTTACGGCAGCTGATAAGCGCTCGGCGCAGGCCCGCGCCTGACGGGCGTCTCGCGCCTCAACCATGAGGCGCAGCAGCGGTTCGGTGCCGCTGGCACGAACCAACACCCGCCCTGAGTCGCCGAGTTCGGTTTCAACTGCATGAGTCTCGGCCTTGAGCTCGGCGCTAGCTTTCCAATCCTGACCGGGCCGCAGCCGTACGTTGATCAGGGTTTGCGGAAAAAGCGACACATCGCCCAACAACTGGGCTATGGTTTTGCCGCTGCGCACGCAAGCCTGCAGCACCTGCAGCGCGCTGATTAGGCCATCACCGGTGGTGTGTTTGTCCAGCGCCAGCAAATGACCTGAACCTTCACCGCCCAGCAACCAGCCGCGCTTTTCAAGCTCTTCAAGCACATAGCGATCACCAACCTTGGCACGAATAAATTCAACACCTTTATGACGCAATGCCACCTCAACAGCCATATTGGTCATAAGCGTGCCAACGGTTCCCGGAAC
>JANMBW010000463.1:0-3537 GCA_031360565.1 Polaromonas sp. | reverse complement strand
TCGTAAATCATGGTGCGGGTGTCAGGGTTTGGCCAGCAGCGTGGTGCTGGCTTGCTGGGGCGCTCCCGCCTGGGCGTTTTTTAGCGCCGCTGCAGCCTCGGGAGGCATGTAATTTTCATCGTGCTTGGCCAGCACCTGGTCGGCTCGAAAGATGCCATCTGAGCCCAATTTCCCCTGGGCGACCACGCCTTTGCCCTCTTTGAACAAATCAGGCAGCAGACCGGTATACGTGACGGGTATCTTTTGCGCCAGGTCGGTCACCGCAAAGCGAATCGTCAGCCCCTGAGGATCGCGCTGCAGGCTGCCGGCTTCTACCAGTCCGCCGACGCGAAAGCTGCGATCTCGTGGCGCTTCGTTGGCGACAACCTGCGACGGACTGAAGAAAAAAACCAGATTGCTGTTGAAGGCATTGAGCACCAGCGCGCTCGCCACGCCCAGGGCGGCCAGCCCGCAGCCGATGGCAACGGCGCGTTTGGTACGTGCTTTCATGAAGGCGTCTCCTGGGTGTCGAGTGCCGCTTCACGGCGCAGCGACAGGCGTCTAGCCCTGAGCACGATGACCTCTGCCAACAGGGCCGCGGCGCACATGCCAAGCGATCCCCAGACGTAAAGGCCATAACCCCCCATGTTGAGGAATTCAGCGATCGTTCGGCCGGTCATGCGGCACCCATTGCCGCGCGCGCCCAATCGGTGTGGCGTTCCCGCTCCAGCATGATGACGCGTACCCGCATCAACACCGCCGCGATGCAGTAGGCCCAAAAAGCCAGCGCCATCACCAGCATGCCGAGCAGCATGGGCATGGCCATGCTGGAGCCTTCGGTCAGCGTGACTGAAGCGCCCTGGTGCAGGGTGTTCCACCATTTCACCGAGAAGTAAATGATAGGCACATTGACCACGCCGACCAGCGCCAGCAGGCCAGCAGCCCGGTCGGCGCGGCGCACGTCGTCGATCGAGGCATGGAGGGACATAAAGCCGATATATAAAAACAGCAGTACCAACTCGGACGTCAGGCGGGCATCCCACACCCACCAGGTGCCCCAGGTGGGCTTGCCCCACAGCGCGCCGGTCCACAGTGCCAGAAAGGTCATGAGCGCACCGGTGGGCGCCAGCGCGCAGGCCATCATGGAGGACAGCCGCGAATTGAAAATCAGCCCGGCACCGGCCCATCCGGCCATGGCGAGATACAGCACCATAGACATCCAGGCGGTTGGTACATGCACAAAAATAATACGGTAAGAGTCGCCTTGCTGGGCATCGGTTGGAGCCAGCCACAAACCGAGGTAAAGGCCGACTGCCGCCAACACCATGCCAGCGGCGACAAACCACGGAATCATCCGCTCCGCCAGCGGGTAAAAACGTTGCGGCGCAGCGTAACGAAACCAGTTGATATCACCCGACCGCATATGAAATGTCTCCCACCCCGATTTTACCCAGTCGTCATTCCATCGCTATTCGCAGGGCCGTTGCGGCCACCATGGGCGCAGCAGCCAGAGCCAGAACCAGCAAGGCGCCCAACAGTGAAAAGTAAGCGCCTGTGCCCAGACCTGCGGTATAGGCCTCGACCGAGCCCGCACCAAAAATCAGCACGGGTATACACAAGGGCAGCACCAGCAGGGACAGCAGCATGCTGGCCCCGCGCAGGCCTACGGTGAGCGCCGCACCGATGGCCCCCAGCAGGCTGAGCACCGGCGAGCCCAGCAGCAGGGACATCATCAACACGGCTGTTGCGGAAAGTGACAGGTCAAACTGCAGCGCCAGCACCGGGGAAATCAGCACCAGCAACAGGCCGGAGGCGATCCAGTGTGCGACGATTTTGGCCAGTACCAGTAGCGCGAGCGGGTGGGACGACAACAGCATCTGCTCCAGCGTGCCGTCCTGGTGGTCATCAGCAAAAAGCCGGCTAAGTGACAGCATGGACGCGAGCAGCGCCGCGACCCAGACCACGCCGGGCGCCAGGCTGCGCAACAATTGGGCATCAGGTCCGATACCCAACGGAAAAAGGCTCACCACCATCACAAAAAATACCAGCGCGGCCAGCGTGTCAGCGCGTCGGCGAAGCGCAATCCGCAGGTCTCGCTGGACGATGCCGCACATGCCGCTCCATGCGCCAACCGGCGCAGTTGTTGGCATCGCGGTGGAACTCACAGCGCGAGGTCCTGTTGCGAGGCGGAATCGAGCGCCACATCCTGGTGACTGGTCAGCACCACAATGCCGGCTCGCTGCAAGTGCGCCTTGATCAGGTTTGCCAACCAGAGCGTCGCTTTGTCGTCCAGGGCGTTAAAGGGTTCATCGAGCACCCATAGGCGCGGCGGGTGCGAGGACTGGTTTGCCAGTGACAGGCGCGCCAGCGCGCTTCGCTTGCGTTGCCCCTGCGACAAACGGCGCACCGGTGTGTGGTGGTGGCCACGCAGTCCGGCATCATCGAGCGCCTGCCGGGCCGTCGGCGTATCGATACGTTTACCTCCCAGCAGGCAGGCGACTTGCAGATTTTCGAGCGGCGATAAATCGTCTTTCAGGGCAGCGGCGTGACCCAAAAAAACCAGCTCGCGAGAAAAGTCTTCTTTCAAGTCGTTAATTTTTTGTCCATTCCAAAGGACATGACCTTGAGTTGGCTCCAGCAGCCCGCACAGCATGCGCAGCAAACTGGTCTTGCCTGCACCGTTAGCGCCTTGGACACGCAGCAAATCGCCAGCGCGCAGTTGCCGGTTGATGTTGCTGAAAAGGGGTCGGCCTCCGCGTTCGCAGGTCAGACCGTCAAGCTGCAGGGTGGGCGAACCAGTTTCGGGCGAAGCCAGTCCCTCGATCTGAAAGTCTAGTAATTTGTCCAAACGATGGTCCGATGTGATGGACAAATTTTAGGGCAGCGCGAAATGATCGAAAAACTGCCTCCAATCGTCTGTTGGATGTCGGGTTAGCGCCAGGACTTGGGACGGCGATCAGGCAGACGGGCCCGACCAGCGCCCGGCCTTAAGCAGCCTTTTTAACGTAGGCGCTGCACCAGCCCTTGGCCGCCACCTGTTTGCCAGCAAACAGCGGGCAGGCACCGCCAGCGTCTTTTGCCTTGCCCGCATACAGCTGACAGTTGCTGCATTGTTGCTCAGCGGCGTGCTTGGGGTATTTCTTGGCATCGACCTTGATGCTGTCCGCAGCGTAGCCCAGTGCCGCTGCCTGGGGGTCTTTTTCGTCCACCATGGGCGCAGCCTGTGCCATGACCTGGGTCGCGGCCAGTCCCGATACGCCGGCTGCGGCCTGGATAAAGAAGGTGCGGCGAGTGGTATTTTTCATAGTGACCTCGTGGTGTGTGTGAAACGAAAAACGTTGAAATTCTGACGGAACGGGGCCGATGTTGCCACAAAAAAGACCAATCCGTCTTTTTATCTACCGCATGGTCACTTTTTCAGTCGGGATTGATGCTCGGACCCTTTTGAGGAGCCCCAGGCACCTGCGCTTCATGACTTGACGCTGGACGTCACGGCCCTGGCTTGCCCTCTTCATAGCGCTTCATCAGGGGCGTGACGGAAATGCCGTGTGCGACCAC
>JANMBW010000124.1:0-2666 GCA_031360565.1 Polaromonas sp. | reverse complement strand
ATGTTGACCAGAATGCCTTTGACTTCCGGGTTCTTCAGCATGATCTTGAAGGCTTCGGTGACTTTTTCTGCCGTGGCGCCGCCGCCGACGTCCAGGAAGTTGGCCGGCTCGCCACCGAACAGCTTGATGGTGTCCATGGTCGCCATGGCCAGACCGGCGCCATTGACCAGGCAGCCGATGTTGCCGTCGAGGCTGATGTAGGCGAGGTCAAACTTGCTGGCTTCAACTTCGGCCGGATCTTCCTCGTCCAGGTCGCGGAAGGCGACGATTTCAGGGTGACGGAACAAGGCGTTGGGGTCAAAGTTGAACTTCGCGTCAAGCGCCTTGATGTTGCCGTTGCCTTCCAGCACCATGGGGTTGATTTCAACCAGGCTGGCATCGGTGTCCATGTAAACCTTGTAGAGCTTTTTAAGCACCTCCACACACTGGACCGTTGAGCCCGGCGGGACGGTCATGCCGTCGGCCAGTTCTTTCGCCTGTGCATCGGTCAGGCCCACAGCGGGATCGACGAACACCTTGATGATTTTCTCGGGGGTGGCGTGGGCGACTTCCTCGATGTCCATGCCGCCTTCGCTGGAGGCCATGAACGCCACCTTCTGCGTCGCCCGGTCAGTCACGGCCGACACGTAGTATTCTTTTTTGATATCTGCGCCTTCTTCAATCAACAGGCGGCGAACTTTTTGGCCTTTGGCGTCGGTCTGGTGCGTGATCAGCTGCATGCCGAGAATTTCACCGGCGAGTTTTTTGACTTCGTCAATGCTGCGTGCCAGCTTGACGCCACCACCCTTGCCCCGACCACCCGCATGAATTTGTGCCTTCACCACCCAAACCGGGCCACCCAGCTTTTGGGCTGCTTCCACCGCCTCTTGCACCGTGAAAGCTGGAATGCCGCGAGGGGTGGGCACTGCGAAACGACGCAAGATTTCCTTGCCCTGGTACTCGTGAATTTTCATGAAAACTTTCAGAATTCAGTAAAAGTGGGACCCGGCCGTGACTGAATGCGCACGTCAAGATGACGCCCGCCAGCCTGTTAGCGGCCCGTTGGAACAGCACTCGGAACTGTATCATGCTGCAACGCACCAACCTTTTTTGCGCGTCCTGCGCTGCGCGCGATGCCCTGGTGTCCGCACGCGTCACCCCCGGGCCGGGTCAACCGGATTGCCCGCCGATTTGAAAGTTCGTATGCATGCAATTTTTATTGACGGAGAAGCCGGCACCACGGGCCTGCAAATTCGCGAACGGCTGCAGGCCATGCCGGAGATCGAACTGGTCAGCATCGCACCTGAATTGCGCAAGGATGCAGCGGCCAAACGAAGTCTGATGGCGCAAGTCGATCTGGTGATTTTGTGCCTGCACGACGATGCAGCGCGCGAGTCTGTCGCCATGATCGACGGCCTTCCGGGCAAAAAGCCCAAAATCATTGACGCCTCTACAGCACATCGCACTGCCCAAGGCTGGGTCTATGGCTTTCCTGAGCTGACCGGTGGTCAGCGTCAAGCGGTCGCCGGCGCCGAGCGGGTGGCCAACCCTGGCTGCTATGCGACGGGTGCGATTGCGCTGATCCGGCCGCTGGTCGATGCCGGCATGCTGCCCGTCGACTTTCCCCTGAGCCTGCCGGCGGTGAGCGGTTACTCCGGTGGGGGCCGGCAAATGATCGAGGCCTACGAAGCTGGTACAGCGCCCTTGTTTGAGCTTTACGGCCTGACGCTGGAACATAAACATCTACCGGAAATCATGAAGTACACCGGGCTTTCGCGCCGGCCGGTATTCATTCCCTCGGTAGGTAACTTCAATCAGGGCATGCTGGTGCAGTTGCCGCTGCACCTGGATTTGCTACCCGGCCAGCCGACTGCGGCGCGGCTTCATGAGGCGCTGGCTGAGCATTACGCGGGCAGTCAATGGGTGACAGTCGAGGCGGCGCCAAGCTCGGGCAAGCTCGATGCCCTGGCACTGAACGACAGCAACCAGATGGAATTGCGCGTTTTCGGCAACGAAACCTACCGCCATGCCGTGCTGGTGGCACGACTCGACAACCTGGGCAAGGGTGCGTCGGGCGCGGCTGTCCAGAACCTCAAACTCATGTTGGGTTTGTAGCCCACGGTCGCTCACTGCCCGCGCTGGCGTGGGCAGGGCAGGCTTGTTACCTGCTGCCGCTATACATTTAGGAGCTACTTGTGCCCTGTTTCATTGGGCTGCCGCCTATTTCGGCTGACATCCGGGGCACCAGGCTGCCTTCAATCCTCATCGGTCAATGAAACGACCCGGCGGATCACGTCGCCGCCGAAACCCCGTGCGGCCAGAAAACGCATCTGTTTCGCGCGGGCAGCGGCGTCCGCTGCCGGCTCGCCGAATTTGCGGCGCCAGACCTCGCGTGCGCGGGAGAGCTCAGTCGCTTTCAGGCCATCCATGGCGTCAGCGACAAGCTCCGCCCCCAGACCTTTGCCAAGCAGCTCATAGCGCACGCGTGCGGCCCCAAAGCGGGCGGCCTTGCGGTTGATCACCGATTCCACCAACCGGGCCTCGCTGATGAAATCCTTGGCGTCCAGTTCGTCCAGCACTTGGGCCAGCTGGCCGGGCTTTTCTTCGTGCGGTGCGAGCTTGCGTTCCAGCTCGGCGCGCGAGTGTTCGCGCGCAGCCAGGTAACGCAGCGCCCGGCCCTTGAGTGA
>JANMBW010000444.1:0-3469 GCA_031360565.1 Polaromonas sp. | reverse complement strand
CGGCAATCGAATCGCGGCGTTTGCGCCAGGGCGTGGCACCAATCTCAAGGTTTTCCTGAACCGTCAAACCAGAAAAAACACGGCGCCCCTCGGGCGAATGCGCAATCCCCAGCCGCACGATGTCCTCGGGTGCCTTGCCATTGATTGTCTGGCCCATGAAGGAGATGTCACCTCCCGACAGCGGCAGCAGGCCCGAGATGGTGTGCAGGCTGGTGGTTTTGCCCGCGCCGTTGGCGCCAATCAGGGTCACGATCTCGCCTTCTTCGACTCGGAAGGAGACGCCGTGCAGGGCCGTGATGTTGCCGTATTTGACCTCGATGCTGTTGACTTCAAGCATAAGCACCCCCGCCCACTGGCCCTTCGACAGACTGCACGACATTGCCTTTTCTGGGACGTCCAAGGTAGGCTTCGATCACTTTGGGATCAGACTGGATTTCCTGGGGTGTGCCTTCTGAAATTTTCTTGCCAAAATCAAACACCGTGATGAGGTCCGACACACCCATCACCAAACGCACATTGTGTTCAACAAAAATGACCGTGATGCCCGCCGTGCGCATGGAAGCGATGGTCTCCATTAATCTGGAGGCTTCCTGCGGGTTCATGCCGGCAGCCGGTTCATCGAGCAGCAAGACCTTGGGGCCAGTGGCCAGCGCACGGGCAATTTCCAGCAGGCGCTGCTGCGCGTAGGCGAGGCTGCCCGCGGGGCGGTCAGCGAAAGCCGCGAGTCCGACAAATTCCAGACTTTGCGAGGCCAGATCTTTCAAACGGCGCTCCTGCCCCGCGTGACGAGGCGTGCCGGCAAGGATGTCGAAAACATGTCCCGGCAAATGACAGGCGGCGCCGACCATCACATTTTCCAGAACCGTCATGCTCTTGTAGACCCGGATATTTTGAAAGGTGCGAGACAAGCCTGCCTTGGCAATCGCACTGGGCCGACTGCCGATCAGTTCCACGCCGTCAAGCATTACCGACCCGGCCTGGGCGGTGTAAGCCCCCGACAAGACATTTAAAAACGTGGTTTTCCCGGAGCCATTGGGTCCAATCACAGCGTGTACCGTGCCACGCGCCACGCTGACGCTGACACTGTCCAAAGCCACCAGACCGCCAAAGCGTTGTGTGACACCCAAGACCTCCATCAGGGCATGCTTGTCGGAGGTCACCGGCGTTTTGAATTGCACCGGCGACAGGCCAGCCGGCCCGACCGGTTGGGCGCTGGTCTGAATCGCGTTCGCCGGAGCGCTTGGCGACGTTCCGGCTGCAGTGAGGGACGTCGCGCGTTTGAAACGCCTACCGATACTGACCAGCCCATCGGGCAGGAAGGTGATCATCAAAATCACACCCATGCCATAAAGCACGAGGTACCACTCTTTGAGAAAACGCAGGGCTTCAGGCAGTACTGTCAACACAATCGTCCCCAGCACTGCACCCACCGCAGAGCCGACCCCACCGATCACCAGCATGACAAAAAATAGCACCGCCTGTGCGTTCGAAAAAAGGTCTGGGCTGACGTAATTGACGTAAGCCACGTACAGACCACCGGCAATGCCTGCATAGATCGACGACAGGGCAAAGGCCAGCATTTTGACGCGCACCGTGTCGACGCCCATGACCTCGGCGGCGATTTCGGAATCGCGCAGCGCAATCATGGCGCGTCCCAACCTGGACGAACGCACGCGCAGCGACAGCCACAAAGCCAGCGCGCACCACGCCAATAAAAAGTAATAGTGCTGAATGTGACCCACCAGCCGGTAGCCAAAAATGGACACGCCGGGCACGCCACGCAGTCCGGATGTACCGCCCGTCACCGGCTCCCAATGAATCAGCACAAGCTGCACGATTTCGCCAAAAGCAATCGTTGCCATGGCCAGGTAATAGGCTCGCAGTCGCAGTGTGGGGATGCCGAGCACCAGACTGCACAGGCCGGTAGACAGCGCGGCCAGGGGCAGTGCCAGCCAGAAAGACAGCCCCTTGAGCGTCAGCGCTGCGGTCACATAGGCGCCTATGCCCCAAAATGCCGCCTGCGCAAAATTGATTTGGCCACAGTAGCCGGTGATGAAGTTCAGACCCACCACCACGATCAGGCTGATCAGCCCCAGATTGATCAGCTGCAAGACATATTTGCCTGGAATGACCTGGGGCAGCACCAGCACCGCCAGCGCAAGCAGGGCAAGCAAGACCAGGCGCAGCGGAGACAGGGCGGACAGCTTCATACGCGCTCGCTTTGTTTTTCGCCGAACAGTCCCTGCGGCCGCACAAACAGAAAGCCCACCATCAGGATAAAAGAGATCACGTCGCGAAAGTCCGAAGAAATATAGCCAGCCACCAGCGTCTCAATCAGTCCCAGCAAGAGCCCGGCGATCACTGCGCCATAGAGGTTGCCAAAGCCACCGATCACGCTGACCACAAAGGCCTTGAGTCCCAAGGCGCCGCCCATGGAAGGGTCGGCAAGAAACAGGGGCGCGACCAGCAGCCCAGCAGCACCCGCCAGAATAGAGCCCAGCATGAAGGCGACCGTCACGGTGTATCGAACCCGAACGCCCACCAGCCGCGCCATGTCCATGTCCAGTGAGGTTGCCCGGATCATGCGGCCGAAGCGAGTGCGGGTCATGAACCACCACTGCGCCACCAGCAAGACTGCCGTCGCGCCAAAAATGAACAGCACATGATTGGAAAACACCAGGCCGCCCAGCGTGGTCTGAGACGAGCCAAACGGAGAAGGCAGTGACTGCGGCAGCGGGCCGAAAAAAATCAGCGCCAGGTTTTCCAGCACGATACCGACTGCTATGGTCGTGAGGATCACCAAGTAAAACGGCTTGCCGCGCAGCGGGTAGTAGGCCACCAGCATGAAGATCACGCCCAGTAAAGCCATCGCGGCAAAACAAATTAAATAGGCCAGCCAGTAAGGCAGCGCCGCCTGGGAAATAGTCGCGAAACCCAGAAATGCGCCGACCATGAGCAGTTGGCCTTGCGCAAAATTGACGATGCGGACGGCATTGAAAATTTGCAGCAAGCCCAAAGCGATGAGCGCGTAGATGGCGCCCATAGCCAGGCCGTTGATGATGAGTTGAACCATAGGGCTATCGGCGCAGCAGAAACTGCGGTTTTGCTACCAAAAAAAGACTGCGGCGTATCAGGAAGTGAAAGCCATTGGACAAGAATCTCGCAGACGTCCTTAAAACCCGGTCTCTTTCATGGTGCCAACCAGTTCGGTGACTTTTCCCTTATTGCGGTAAATGCCCATGGCGTGCGCAAGATCACCGTCCTTGTCGGCGGTGTAAGAAATCAACAGGCCTTTAAAGTCTTTCAATGCACGCAACTCGTCCTTGATCTTGGTCGGATCGCAGCCCACCTTCTCAATCGTTGTTTTAAGCATGTACATGCCGTCGCGGTAACCCAGCGCAAAGTTGTCCGCCGGAATCTTGCTGCGCTCCAGCACACGTTTGGCGAAACTTAATGACGCAGCGTCAGT
>JANMBW010000423.1:0-6992 GCA_031360565.1 Polaromonas sp. | reverse complement strand
CCTGGCACTGCACCACGATGCCGGTGGGGATGTGCGTCAGGCGCACGGCTGAATCGGTTTTGTTGATGTGCTGGCCGCCCGCACCACTGGCCCGGAAGGTATCGACACGTACGTCTGACGGGTTGATGTCAATTTCAATGGAGTCGTCGATCTCGGGGTAGACAAACACCGACGCGAACGAGGTATGCCGGCCGCCCGATGAGTCAAAGGGCGATTTGCGCACCAGCCGGTGCACGCCGGTTTCGGTACGCAGCAAGCCAAACGCATACTCGCCGTCGATCTTGATCGTGGCGCCCTTGATGCCGGCGGTGTCACCCGGCGACTCGTCTTCAATTTGCGCCTTGAAGCCTTTGCGCTCGGCATACCTGAGGTACTGCCGCAGCAGCATGCTGGCCCAGTCGCAGGCTTCGGTGCCGCCCGCGCCGGCCTGAATGTCGAGAAAGGCATTGAGCGGATCGGCCGGATTGTTGAACATCCGGCGAAATTCCATCTTTTCGACTTCAAGCGCAACTTGCGCTGCTTCGCCTTCGATTGACTGCATGCCCGCCAGGTCACCTTCGTTTTTGGACATGTCGAACAACTCGATGTTGTCCGCCAGTTCGCTGCTCAGGCGATCAATCACCAGCACCACGTCTTCGAGCGATTTTTTTTCCCTGCCGAGTTCTTGTGCGCGTTTGGGACTGTCCCAGACTTTAGGGTCCTCGAGTGCGGCGTTGACCTCGTTTAATTTACGTTCTTTGGCAGGGTAGTCAAAGATACCCCCGAAGGTCATCGACCCGGGTGCTCAGGTCGGCGAGCTGGTTGGCGATGGCGTTGATGTGTTCTGCTTCCATGGGTATTCAATCCTGATTGGCGGGCCGGTGTTGGCTAAACCCGGATTTTCTCACGTTGCAAGGCGCCCGCTGGCGTTCAGGGCGCCAGAAACCGCTCGATCAGGGCTGCGAGCTGTTCCGGCTGGTCGTGGTGCAACATGTGGCCAGCGTCCTCTACTACTGCTACGGTGGCCTGCGGGATCAGCTTGAGTCGCTCGTGGTACTCGGCCAGGCTGTAGCGGCCCTGATGCCATTTGCCCAGCGAATCGCTTGAAGCCTCAACGGCCAGCACCGGCGCGCCGATGCGCTGATAGAGGGCCAGCGTTTCCTCAGCCCGGTAAAGATTGGCGCTGGTGATTTTGTGGCCCGCCTCACCCAGAATGTGCCAGGTGCCTGCTGCATCGGGCTGCGCCCAGTGACGCACCAGCCAGTTGGCCTTGTCGACCGACAGCCGGGGGTTGGTCTTCATCAGACGCCGTGCCACGGCTGCGGCGTCGGCATAGGTTTTCAGCACCAGCTCGCCGCGATGCAGACTTTTCAGCTCGTCTAGCCATTTGGCGTAACGGCTTGGCGCCTGCGCCGGAAGACTGGCGGGCAGGCCAAAGCCTTCGAGGTTGACCAGCCGCCGGATGCGTTCCGGCCGGACACCTGCATAAGTCATGGCCACATTGCCGCCCATGCTGTGGCCGACCAGATCAACCGCTTGCGCCTGGGCAAAGTGGTCGAGCAGACAATCAAGGTCTGCCAGGTAGTCGGGAAACCAGAAGGTATCGGCAAGCGCCGCACTTTCGACAGTGCTACTGAGCCCAAAACCGCGCCAGTCGGGTGCCAGGATGGTGCGGCCAAGCGCAAACGCGTCCGAGAAGGCGTCGACCATGAACTGGTAAGAGGCCGCCACATCCATCCATCCATGCGCCAGCACCAGCGGGGGCAGCGCTGGCGCGGCGTGGTTCGGGCCGTTCCAGATCCGGACGTGGTAGCGGTAGCCGCGTATAGGGACAAACTCGCTGCGGGACGGGCGTTTTTCTTTGTACATTGGCCGAATGATAAAGAAGCCCGGCACCCCGCACCGAGACCCTGTCATCGACCACTATGCGGCCCTGCATAAGGGCTTTCGCTGGCGCGTCGACGAATATTTCAACATCGCCGAGGTCTGCTGCAGGCGCTGGGCGAAAGCCGACGTTAAAACTGGCAATGCTACGAAAAAAATAGCAATTGCCGCCCATAAAACGGGGACTGACAGCTCTTTTTATACTTATCTGCAGCTTGCTCAGGCGGCGGATGCGCTGAGCCATGTGCTGACCGGTTTGGGCGTGCAGCGCGGTGACCGGGTGGCAATTGTGATGCCCCAGCGTTTTGAAACCGCTGTGGCCTACTTGGCGGTGTTGCAGATGGGCGCTGTGGCGATGCCGCTGTCGATTCTGTTTGGGCCAGAGGCGCTGGCCTATCGTTTGCAGGACAGCGGCGCGGTGGTGGCGATTGCCGATGAAAGTGCCATGCCTGGCATTCAGGCGGTGCGGGCAGAGTGTGCCGTCATGCGCACTGTGCTGGCAGTGGGAAAAGCTGAAGGGCAGGGCGATGCGGATTACCAGGCCGAGCTGGACCGGCATACCGAAGGCTTCCCGGCGGTTCGGACCCGTGCCGACGATGCGGCGATCCTGATCTACACCAGCGGCACCACTGGCCCGCCCAAGGGGGCGCTGTTGCCGCACCGTGCGCTGATCGGTAACCTGACAGGTTTTGTCTGCAGCCAGAACTGGTTTGGCTTTGACGGCAAGACCAACGCCCAATCCGATGCGGTGTTCTGGAGCCCTGCCGATTGGGCCTGGACCGGCGGCCTGATGGATGCGCTATTGCCGACGCTTTATTTTGGACGCCCTATCATCGCCTTCAACGGTCGCTTCAGCCCCGAGCTGGCTTTCAGTCTGATGCAGCAGCAAGGCGTGACGCACAGTTTTTTGTTCCCGACCGCGCTCAAAGCGATGATGAAGGCCTATCCGCAGCCGCGCGAGCATTTCAAACTCACACTGCAGGGCCTGATGAGTGCGGGCGAGGCGGTCGGTGACGCGGTGTTTGACTATTGCCGCGACCAACTCGGCGTCGTCGTCAATGAAATGTTTGGCCAGACTGAAATCAACTATGTGGTCGGCAACTGCAAGCGGTTTTGGCCGGCCAGGCCCGGAAGCATGGGCAAGGGCTATCCTGGCCACCAGGTAGCGGTGATAGACGATGACGGTCGCCCATGCGCGGTGGGCGTGCCCGGCGATGTGGCCGTCAACCGTTACGACGTTCATGGCGATCCAGACCCAATTTTCTTTTTGGGCTACTGGAAGAACGACGCAGCGACGCAGGGCAAATTTACCGGCGACTGGTGCCGCACCGGCGACCTCGCGCGGGTCGATGCCGACGGCTACCTCTGGTACGAAGGCCGCGCCGACGATGTATTCAAGGCGGCGGGATACCGCATTGGGCCAGGCGAGATCGAAAACTGTCTGGTCAAACATCCGGCAGTGGCCAACGCGGCAGTGGTGCCCAAGCCCGACCGGGAGCGCGGCGCGGTGGTCAAGGCCTATGTCGTACTTGCTCCTGATTTCATAGCTTCTCGCGCTCGTTATTCGGGGGCTGTGGCCGACTTTGATCAAGAGATCACGGCGCAGCTGCAGCAGCATGTCAAAACCATGCTGGCGCCCTATGAGTATCCCAAAGAGATTGAATTCATTGAAGCCTTGCCCATGACCACCACCGGCAAGGTTCAACGCCGCGTGCTTCGCTTGCAAGAGGAGGAGCGATTCAGGACCCAGCAGAAGACGAAATGAGCAGAAATAAATAAAGCACCCTAAGGTGCTTTATTTATTACCAGTAGGGGCCGCAGATCTGGCTTTGCCAGGCTGCAGGCGCCTGTCCCCTGCAAGGGGAAAGGGCGCTACACGAAGTGAGCGCCAATAGGGGTGTGCTAATTATCGAGTTGCAACCTGCTCGGCAACAAAAATCTCGACCCGGCGATTCTTGTCGCGGCCTTGCGGGCTGGCGTTGTCTGCAATCGGCTCACGGGCACCGCGACCATCTGTGACGATGCGGGTGCGAGCCACGCCGCGGCTGACCAGGTAATCACGCGCCGAATCTGCACGGTCAACTGACAGCGGGTTGTTGATGGCGTCCGAGCCGGTGTTATCGGTGTGACCAATGATGGTCACCGTGGTCACCGGGTGCTGGTTCAGGCTGGTCGCGAACTGGTTCAGGATGGGCGCGAAGTTGGGTTTGATGGCGGATCGGCCAGTGTCAAACGAGACGTCGCTCGGGATGTCGAGCTTGAGTCGGTTATCGGTGGTCTGGCTGACCGCGACACCGGTGCCGACTGTGGCTCTTTCCATGGCGGCTTTTTGGTCCTGCATTTTCTTTGACCACAGGTAGCCGCCGCCGGCACCGACTGCGCCACCGAGCACGGCACCCTGCGCGGCGCCTTTGGATCCGCCGGTGGCAGCACCCAGCAGGGCGCCCGCAACGGCACCAATGCCAGCGCCTTGTGCCGTACCCTGCTGGGTTTCTGTCATGTTGGCGCAACCGGACAATGCCGTGGTGATCAGGGCCGCGCAGGCCACTGCAGTGATGATGGATTTTTTCATGGAATGTTCCTCTATCTAATTGGTTGACGGGTTCCAAGGCGAAGGAGAACGCCCAGAGCTAAAAGAATAGGCGAATAAACCGAATGTAGCTGTCAGACAAATACGCTAGATTGGCACGGTAGCCGGTCATCGAACCCTTAAACTCATGCTCTGTCGACACTATCAAGATCCCGCCGGTCTGGATTGCGGGTGTCTTTAACTGCTCTTTGCGGCCACTACGGTGAGCCTGCCCGCTACTGCCCATGGTTATGAATAAAGTTCAATTGGGGTCCAGTGACTTGCACGTCACACCCGTGTGTTTGGGAACCATGACTTTTGGTGAACAGGTCAGTGAAGCTGCGGCGCACGCGATATTGGACCGGGCGCTCGAGCGCGGCGTGAATTTTCTGGACGCGGCGGAAATGTATTCGGTCCCGCCCAAGGCCGAGACCTTTGGCCACACCGAGACCATACTCGGCAACTGGTTTGCCAAGACTCCGGGAGCCCGGAACCGAATGGTGCTGGCCACCAAGGTCGCCGGGCCGGCGCGCGGCATGGCCTGGATACGCGGCGGCAGTGCCGACCTCACAGCGGCCGACATCACGCAGGCCTGCCATGACAGCCTCAGGCGGCTTAAATCCGATGTGGTCGACCTGTACCAGATTCACTGGCCGGTGCGCCATGTGCCGGCGTTTGGCATGGTGTACTTTGATCCGGCCAAGGACAACCCGGCCCTGTCTTCGATACACCTGCAGTTGCAGGCGCTGAGCGCTCTGGTCCAGGCCGGTAAGATCCGGGCAATCGGCCTGTCGAATGAAACACCGTATGGCGTGCACGAGTTTGTGCGCCTGGCCGAGCAGCACGGCTTGCCGCGTGTGGCCAGCGTGCAAAACCCCTACTGCCTGATCAACCGCACCGTCGAAAACGGGTTGGACGAAACCCTGCACAGGCTGGGGGTGTCACTGCTGGCTTATTCACCACTCGGCTTCGGTTTGCTCACGGGAAAATACGACCAGGCGGGCATCGATAGCCCCAAGTCGCCGCACCAAGGGCGCCTGGCCAAGTTCGAGTCCATGCGCAAACAGCGCTGGGGCCGACCCGAAGCGCTCGCTGCAGCGCGACGCTACAACGCCCTGGCCCGAGAGCACGGATTGAGCCCGACACAGATGGCGCTGGCTTTTTGCACTACCCGGTGGCAGGTTGCCAGCACGATTGTGGGCGTCACCTCGGTCGCGCAATTCGATGAAAATCTGGCGGCCTTAGGCACCACGCTGGCACCTGAATTACTGGAACAGATCGACACCATACGGTGGGAAATTCGGGACCCGGCCCAGTAGCCGGTGAGCTGTAGGGTGTCACGCGAATTGAAAAATTAAAACCAGGAGATGGGATTGCTTTACTTGTATGCCGGCGCGGCAGTGGTGTTCGCCTACTTGCTCGGTTCACTGTCCTTTGCGGTGCTGGTCACCCGCCTGATGGGGCTCAATGATCCACGCAGCTACGGCAGCAAAAATCCGGGGGCGACCAACGTGCTGCGGTCTGGGAACAAAGCCGCGGCCGTGATGACGCTGTTGATGGACGGCCTGAAGGGCTGGCTGCCCGTGGTGTTGATCAAGTGGCTGGGCAAAGACTACGGGCTGGGCGACGGCACGGTGGCGGCGGTCGCCTTTGCGGCCTTTCTGGGGCATTTGTTTCCGCTGTTTTTCAAATTCAAGGGCGGCAAAGGCGTGGCGACTGCGGCGGGGGTGCTGTTGGGCATCGACTGGCTGCTGGGTCTGGCCACGCTGGCGACCTGGATGATCGTGGCGTATTTCTCGCGCTATGTTTCACTGGCCTCGATGGTCAGTGCCGCTTTTGCCCCGCTGTTTTATTTGATGGGCGACCGCGGTCCGTGGTACGTGGAGCGCAGCATTTTTCTGGCCATTTTTATGATGGGTTTGCTGCTGGTGGTGCGCCACCGCGACAACATCAACAAGCTGCTGCAGGGAACCGAAAGCCGGCTCGGTTCGGCTAAAAAAACGTGACATCTAACCTGACGAGGCTGGCGGCTAGTAGCGTTTGACCAGCGTCATCTGTTCGTTGTCGCGCGTCATTTGAAAGCGTGTCAAAAAGCTGTTGCCCAGCAACATGTAAGGCATGGCCTGCGGGGTCACCACTGCATCGACATCAAACACCTCGACATCTCCAATCCGGACCGATGACAACTTGACGCGATAGCCCTGCGCCGTTCCATTGGCAGTCGACAGCGTCACGGCCTGGCCACCCCGGTAGTTGATGCCCGAACGCTCGGCATCCAGCGAACTCATGGCGATGGCGGTTGCGCCGGTATCGACCATGAATTGAACCGCTCTCCCATTGATTTGGCCTGCCGTCAGAAAATGGCCGCCGCTGCCCGCAGTGAGCACGATTCGATTACCCCGTGCGTTGCTGCTCCCGCTGCCCAGGTGTCCGGGTGCTTCACCGACACGCAGGGTGGCGCGTTTGCCAGACTGCTCAATGACCGCCTGCTCACCATGGGTGGAAATGACTTTGACGCCCAGATGGCTCTCGCCGGCTGCAACAGATTTGGGTGCGCTGC
>JANMBW010000414.1:0-1700 GCA_031360565.1 Polaromonas sp. | reverse complement strand
TTTGATGTAGCGCTCGAGTCCTTCCAGGCCCAGCGCGAGTATTTTCTCCGGCGTGTTGGCCGCAGGAAACAAGCGCCGTGTGGCTTTGTTTACCCCCACATCGGTGGCCTGGGCGGAAAGCAAGACGGCGGTCAGCAACTCGAACACGCTCGTATACTCCAGCTCGGTGACGGGCTGTGGGTTAGCGGCTTTTAAAGTAGCAAAAAACCGCGCGATGTCTTCCTTCTTCATGGATTGAATTTTTACATGCCTGCGCCCATTCCCCTGCAATTTGCCGACCGCCTGAATAATGTTGAAACCTCAGCCATCCGTGAGTTGTTCAAGCTGCTTGGCAAGCCGGGCATCATCAGCTTTGCCGGCGGTTTTCCGGACCCGGCCATGTTCGATGTCGAAGGCATCCGCGAGGCATCGGCCAGGGCGCTAAATGAAGAACCCGGCGGCGCGCTGCAGTACGGCGCCACCGAAGGGTATGGCCCACTGCGTGAAGAGTTGTCGAAGTTCATGGCGACCAAGGACGTCACAGTGCAGCCCGAAGGCCTGATCGTCACCACCGGCAGCCAGCAGGCACTTGATTTGCTGGGCAAGACCATGATCTCACCGGGCGATAAAGTGATCGTCGAAGGCCCGACCTTTCTCGCTACCATCCAGTGCTTTCGCCTGTATGGGGCAGAGCTGATCAGCGCGCCTATCGATGCGCATGGCGTTAACACCGATGAGCTGGATCAGTTGATTGCCCAGCACAAGCCAAAATTTGTCTACCTGATTCCCACCTTTGGCAACCCGAGTGGCGCATTGCTCAGTTTGGAGCGCCGCAAGAAGGTGCTGGCCATGGCCGTCAAATACAACACGCTGGTGGTTGAAGACGATCCTTATGGCGACCTCTATTTCAACGACGCACCACCCCCCAGCCTTCTAGCGCTGTCCAAGGATGTGCCCGGTAGCCGGGAGTTGATTGCCTACTGCGGCAGCCTGAGCAAGGTACTTAGCCCGGGCTTGCGCGTTGGCTGGATGATCGCCCCCGCAGCGCTGCTGGCCAACGCGGTCATGTGCAAACAATTCAGCGATGCCCACACCAGCACTTTCGCTCAGGCCACGGCCGCGCAATACCTCAGCGCAGGGCGCATGCCTGGCACATTGGCCCATGTGCGCGAGGTTTACGCAGACCGTGCCCAGGCAATGGGCAAAGCGCTCCAGCGTGAAATGGGTGATGCGATTTCGTTCACCCAGCCGCAAGGCGGTCTGTTCTTCTGGGCCAGGCTAACCGGAGCTGGTGGCAAGATCACCGATGCTGCGGAATTTGCAAAAAGGGCAATCGAGCAAGGCGTGGCATTGGTGCCGGGCTCACCGTTTTATGCGAAAGATCCGGATGCGAGCACCTTCCGGCTGAGCTTTGCGACGGCGGATGTGGAAAAGATTCAAGAGGGGGCAAGGCGTCTTGCCAGATCGCTCTGACGGCCAAAACCTGATTAGCGATCTGGTATGCAGCTTCGATCGTCATATAGGCTGCTCCCTAGAGTTAAGACCTGGGTCACTATCTTCATAAAGCGATGGGTGTCAAGTTGCAATAAAAAAGGCTCCAAAACCGAAGTCTTGAAGCCTTTGTGGGTTCACCTAAGGTGAGCCAGTAAGCCTTTTTACAGCGGCATAGCTGCCGCTAGACGGAAATTGCAGGGCTTAGTAGCCGCCGCGTCCGCCACCAC
>JANMBW010000393.1:0-1583 GCA_031360565.1 Polaromonas sp. | reverse complement strand
CCCGGCAATCCCAGCTGGGCCCCCGGACCGGGCTTGGCCGGGCCGCCGGCGCCGGGGCCCCCTGGGGGGGCAGTACCCTCCACGCTGGGCGCGACCGTGGGGGCTTCATAAGGGTCTATTTTCGTCCGGATTGGGCGCTCGCCGCTGCGGCACCAGCAACAAAATGCTCGCGACCGGCCACAGCAGGGACTCGGCAATTGGGGCCAGCAACACAATCCATCCCGGAAAGATACCGCCACCCAAAACGCGGATGATCAGCTCAACAGCATGCGCCACCGCAAACAGCGGCAGCACTTGCAGCGCCTGGGACGGCACCGAAAACCACAACAAGCGGCGATGAATCATGGTGGCGAAAAAGCTCAGCGCCGTGTACGACAGCGCATGCTGACCCATCAGCGAGGACTGATGTACGTCCATGCCCAAACCAAACATAAAGGCCAGGCCGATGCCGACGCGCAGGGGCTGGTGCACGTTCCAGAACACCAGCACCAGGGCCATGAAATCAGGCATCCAGGGCACACGGCCAAGTGGCAACATATTGAGCAGCAACGCCGCAATCAAACTGATCCAGATGAACACCGGATTGGCCGGTAGCAGCAGTTGCTGGCCCGATCGCATGATCACTTGGCAACTCCTTTTTTGCCAACTGGCTCCGGCAACTTGACTTCAGGGCGAGGCGGTATCTGGTTCGACACCGGCTTGACCACCATCACATGGCGTGCGCCCGTCACCAGGGCTTGTGGCACGCAGTAAATCTTGGCAAAGGCAGACTCGGCCCGCCTTTCAATCCGGCTGATTTTGGCCACCGGCAAGCCAGACGGGTAGACGCCATCGACGCCACTGGTGGTCAGCAGGTCACCTTGCTGCACATCCGAGTTGCTACCCATGAAGCGAAGCTCCAGGCCACTGCCGGAAGCCGACGGGTCGCCGTAAGCCACGCTGCGCGCACCGGTGCGGATATTAAGTACTGGAATCGCCAGTTCACGGTCGATCACCAAAGTCACCTCGCTCACCACAGGATGGACGCGGGTGACCTGGCCCAGTACCCCTGATTCGTCCAGTACCGGTGAGCCGAGTTCCACACCCTGGAGCATGCCCCGGTCGATGATGACTTTACGCGTGTAGGGGTCGGCCGCGTCGTACAACACTTCTGCCGCCATCACCGACGCCACCAGCTGATCGCGCAGGCCAAGCAGCTTGCGCAGCCGCTGATTTTCTTGGGTTAACTGTTCGACCTGCCCCGCGCGAAGCGACTGCAGGGCCAGCTTTTTGAGTGCTTCGTCGCTGCTGGAATTGGCTTGCGACAAACTGGTGAAGTAGCTGCTACCGCTCTGCACAGCGCGCACCGGTTGCAGCGCCAGCCATTGCACCGGGTACAGCGCGGTCGCGAGCGCGGCGCGCACCGGCTGCGTGATGCGAAATCGGGTGTCGGCAACCATCAAGAACAGGGCCAGCGCGCTGAAAAAAACCAGCTTGGACAGCGCCGACGGTCCCTGCTTGAAAAACGGCGGTGGGGTTCTGTCGAGGGTTCCTAATGGCATGGGTCTCGATCAGGCAGGTCTGCTCAGGCAAGCCCCACTGAA
>JANMBW010000392.1:0-5170 GCA_031360565.1 Polaromonas sp. | reverse complement strand
GCGCTCGCAATCGCTTGCACATGCGCTGGCCGGGCGATTAACACCACGCTGTGCCCCGCTCTGGCCAGCATGCCGCCGTAATAGCAGCCAACCGCGCCTGCGCCCATGACGGCGATGTGAAGAGCTCGTTTCATACAACTATTCTAGGGGCCGGTGTGCGAACGCAGGTACTGGATGGGCTCGGCCAGCGCGGGGCAGCCAAGTCTTGCCGGCTGCAGCGCCGGTCGTCATTTATCATTAAAATCTGGCGCCAGCCTATTGAAAACGGGCGCAAGCTGCTAGTTTTTTAATAGCAATTTATATTCAGCGCCGTACACGCGCGCCGCTTTTTTTATCTTGACTGACTCACGAATGCTGATTTTCATTTTTTTACGGCGGGCGGCCGGGGTGCTCAGCCTGGCCCTCACCGGGCTGGTCCCACTGGCTGTGCAGGCTGAACCCTACACGCCGGCCGCCGACAGCGACGTGGTCGAGCGGCTGCCCGGCCGCGCCAGCGACCCAGCCATCAGGCGCGTGGAGTCACTGCGCAAGCAGCTTGCGGCGCGTCCCGGCGATAGCGCCCTGCGGGTGGAAATTGCACGACGCTACTTCGACCTGGCGATGGCGCAGGGCGATCCGCGCTTTGTCGGCTATGCGACAGCCGCCATCGCTCCCATGGCGCAATCGGCAAGCAATTCGGCCAGTTACTGGATGGCGCTTGGCCTGATCCAGCAGTTCGGTCATGATTTTGAGCCGGCACTAACCAGCTTTGCCAAAGCCGGTCAGCTTGATCCAACGTCACCTGAACCCGCTCTTTGGCGGGCCGCCATTTTTATGGTGCAGACGCGCTACGCCGAATCGCTGGCCGAATGCGAGCGGCTCACCTCATTGGCTGAAGCAGCCTTGATCATCGGTTGCCGCACCTATGTCCAGGCGACCACAGGACAGCTCAATGAAGCCTTTCAGCTGCTCTCTGGAACCGTCCGGGCGGCGACCGGCTCGGCGCCGGAGCTGCGCCTCTGGCAAGATACCCGACTGGCCGAGATGGCCGCCCGCCTGCAACGTTTTGATGTCGCTGACAGTTACTTCAAAGACGCCTTTCGGCAGGGCGTGACCGACCAGTTCTTATTGGCAGCCTATTCAGACTTTTTGCTGGCGCGGCAGCGTCCTGCCGAAGTCCTGACCCTGCTGGCGGAGTGGGAGCGTTCAGATATTTTGCTGCTGCGCCTGGCCCTGGCTGGCAAGGCTAGCGGGGACAAACGCACCGCCGACTGGGTTGCGCAGTTGCGTGACCGCTTTCAGGCTGCCGCGCTGCGCGGCGACCGGCTCCACGAGCAGGAAGCAGCCCGCTTTGAGCTTGACCTGGAAGGCAACACCACCAAGGCACTCGATCTGGCCAGTCGAAACTATTTGGTCCAGAAAGAGCCACGTGACGCAGAAATCCTCATGCGGGCCGCCTTGCGCGCCAAGCAGCCCAAGGCGGCGCAAAGTGCGCTGGACTGGCTGCGTACCAGCCGCTATGAAGACCCGGCCATGGCTGCTCTGGCCGCGCAACTGGCCGCGCTGGGAGCCGCGAAATGAAGCGCGTTCTTTTTTTGATCCTGGCCGCGCTATTGCAAGTTGTCTGCCTCACCGCATGGGCCCACAAGCCAAGTGACAGCTACCTGACCCTGCGCGCCAGCACCGGCAGCGCTGACATCGCAGTGCGCTGGGACATCGCCCTGCGCGACCTCGACTATGTGCTGCAACTCGACCGCGACGGCAATGGCGAACTGACCTGGGGAGAAGTTCGGCAACGCACCGATGACATCAGCCGACTGGCCCAGGAGCGGCTGGTACTGACGTCCGCCAACAAGCCCTGTACCTGGGCCACTGCCGGTCCCCTGATGCTCGACAAGCACAGCGACGGCACCTACGCGGTACTGAGCCTGAAGGCGCAGTGCGTCAGCTTGTCGGGCGTCCTCAAGGCGAAATATTCCCTGCTCTTCGACGTGGACCCGTCCCACCGCGGCCTGGTGCAATGGGTGGCGCCCGGCGTTGATACTGCGCAAGCCTTGGTATTCGGGACGGAATCAGCCGAACAGGTGCTGACGCTTCAGCCCGCCGGCGTCTGGCAAACCTTGCGCCAGTATTTGCTTGATGGTGTCTGGCACATCTGGATCGGTTATGACCACATCCTGTTTTTACTCTCCTTGCTGCTGCCCGCTGTATTGGTGCGTCGGGCCGGGCATTGGGAGCCCGCGCCGACGCTGCGCGGCTCACTGTTGGAGGTGGTCAAGGTGGTGACGGCCTTTACCTTGGCCCACTCCATCACCTTGACGCTCGCAGCGTTGCAGATCATCAGCCTGCCTTCGCGCCTGGTGGAGTCGACCATAGCCGCCTCCGTGATCGTTGCGGCATTGAATAATCTGCGCGGCACGATTGAAAAACGGCGCTGGATCATGGCCTTTGTCTTTGGACTGATTCATGGTTTTGGCTTCGCGTCGGTGCTGGCTGACCTGGGCTTGCCGCAAGGCGCACTGATCATGGCGCTGGTAGGATTTAACGCAGGGGTCGAAGTGGGCCAGCTCTGCATCGTGGCGGTTTTTTTACCGCTGGCATTCAGCTTACGCCGTACCCGTTTTTACCGTTTCGGTGTTTTGATTGGCGGATCGATTCTGGTGGCGTTGCTGGCAAGCTGGTGGCTACTGCAGCGTCTGTTCGACTTGTGAGGACGCTGGGAGCCGCCGGTGGAGTGCAAAGAAGTTCCACATCAGCAGGCTGGCGTCTGGTCCTTCGGGTGCACTGAAAGCCACCTGCGCGGTGCCCCCGCTCCAGGCATGACCCAACGATGCGATCTCGCAGCGCAGCAGTTGCGGCTTTCTGCCAGCGTAGTAGGTCACGGTCTTGTAGGCATGGCTGGGGCTGCGCCCGGTGGCACGAGCCGGAAAGTCGCGCTGCACCGGCTCAGGGCCGGTAATCGCGGCGCTGTTAAGAATCTGGAATTGTTGGGTCAATTGCGCCACATTGACAGGTCGTACCACCGCATCGCGCTTTCCGTGTATCAGGATGGCCGGTATTCCGCAAGCCATGACGGGTGCAGGAAGCGATTTGGCAAAATTCAAAGCCGCTTCAATGTGCGCCGGTCCAGACCCACGCTGCATGATGCGAAAGGCGCTCGCTGCCGATTCGCTGGTGCCTACAACTGGCCCCGAATGCAAGCCCACGGCGGCGATCATCTTTGAATAGTGCAAGGCAACCAAAGCGGCCAGCCCGGCACCAGCCGATAGTCCCGCCACATAGGTCCGTGAGGGATCCAGACCATATCTAGCCTGAACCTGCTCAATCATCAGGCCAATCCGCTGCACGTCGCCCTGCCCCAGTTGCGTGCTCTTTTTGTACCAGTGCCAGCACCGATGCGGATCAGCCGTTGCGGATTGCTGCGGGTACAACACCGCAAAGCCTTTGCGCTCGGCGAGTTGGTTCATTCGAGTTGCGACTGCGAAATCGGTGGCGCTTTGCTGGCATCCGTGCAGCATGACCACCAGCGGCAGCAACGCTCCGGCATCTGCAGATCCAGCTTGGGCAGTTGCCGGCAAGTAGAGCCAATACTGCAAGCGCCGTGGCGATGAGACTTGTCCGGGGGCCAGCGAAAAGTAGGCCATCTTCCAGACGCCGGGCAGCCCGGTCAAAGCGCCTGAAGTCGCACCGGCTGCGACGCGGCTGCGCGACTTGCTTGCACCAGGCCGTTTAACGGAAGGCGCGCGGACCGACGGCGCACGAACAGCCTTCGCAGCCTTGGGAAGCAGGCTTTTCAATAACTTGCGCCCCTGCGTCTGCTGGGCCTTACCAATGCGCTTGACGCTTTTCAGCCAAAGGCGACTCAGACTTTTGCGCATAGGGTAATAACAAAGATCATGGACAGGGTGTCCAGACTATTGGACAAAAAGTGAGCGCGAGTGTGCCCGGTCACACGACCATAGCGGCTTTCGTTTGTCGGGCCAAGCGTCGCCGAAATTCGCTGAGCCCAAGGGTTGGCAAATGCCTACAAACTGTCAGTCGGCGCGCTATGATTTCGCCAATATGCCCCGATTTTTGACCGCCGCTCTTTATCAGTTTGTCGAGCTTCCCGACTTTGTTGCCTTGCAGGCTCCGCTGCTGGAATGTTGCGAGCGCCACGGAGTCAAGGGGACTCTTTTGCTGGCACCGGAAGGCATTAACGGCACGATTGCCGGACCCGAAGAGGGTGTGCATGCGGTGCTGGCATTTTTGCGTGCTGATTTGCGTCTGGCTACGCTTGAGCACAAGGAGGCGTGGGCCACGCAGATGCCTTTTTACCGCATGAAGGTTCGACTCAAACGCGAAATTGTCACGCTAGGCGTTCCCGATGTTCACCCGGCACGACTGGCAGGCCGGTATGTCAAACCTGACGATTGGAATGCCCTGCTGAGTGACCCTGATCTGGTGCTGATCGATACCCGCAACGCTTACGAGGTGGCCATTGGAACGTTTGAGGGCGCCATCCATCCGGACACCAGCAGCTTTTCACAGCTGCCAGACTGGATTGCGCGGGAAATGGCCGATGGCGGCAAGCTGGCCCCCGTTGAAGGCAAGAAACCGCGAGTGGCCATGTTTTGCACGGGTGGTATTCGCTGCGAGAAGTCCACCGCACTGCTGCGCAACAAAGGCTTTGACGAGGTTTACCACCTCCAGGGCGGCATTCTCAAATACCTCGAAGTCGTTCCTGAACCGCAAAGCCGCTGGCAGGGCGAATGTTTTGTTTTTGATGAGCGTGTGTCCGTCGGACATGGGCTACAGCCCGGCCATTTCACTTTGTGCAGGTCTTGCAGAGACCCGCTGAGCGCGGACGACCGCCTGTCGCCGCTGTACGAGTTAGGCGTGAGTTGCGCACGTTGCCATGCGCTCACCAGCGAGCATCAAAAAGCGGGCTACCGCGAGCGCCAGCGTCAGGTTGTGCTGGCTGAGGCGCGAGAGCAAGTCCATATTGGTCAGCGCCAGCCGGGTGTTGAACCGAAAGCATGACATAGCGACCGGATTTAACATCGGGAACTCCGTCGCGGCTGATTTACTCAAGCTACGGCACCGGGTGCAGACCATATCCGGCCGTTCACCATTTCAACGATTCAACACCATGAAAAGATCCAGTTTTTTCCAGACATCAGCCATCGTTTTGCTGTCTTTTTTTATCGCC
>JANMBW010000347.1:0-2348 GCA_031360565.1 Polaromonas sp. | reverse complement strand
CGCGATAGGTGTCGATGCGCAGGTCCGCCGGATTGATCTGAATCGCGACGGCCTCGTCGGGCTCGGGTAGCACGGCAACGGTGCAGGCACTGGTGTGGATGCGGCCCTGGGTTTCGGTGGCCGGTACGCGCTGCACGCGGTGCCCGCCCGACTCGAAGCGCAGCTTGCCGTAAACGCCTACGCCCGAGCTGTCAGTCGCACCTTCAATACGCAACACCACCTCCTTGTAGCCGCCCAGTTCGCTGGCCGACTCGCTGATGATTTCGGTGCGCCAGCCGCAGCGCTCGGCGTAGCGGGTGTACAGGCGAAACAGGTCACCGGCAAACAGCGCGGACTCGTCGCCACCCGTGCCGGCGCGAATCTCGACAAACGCCGGGCGCACGTCGTCCGGATCCTTGGGAATCAGCATCAGCTGCAGCGTGGCGTCGATCTGGATCAAGTCTGCTTTGGCGACCTTGATTTCCTCTTCTGCCATCTCCATCATCTCGGGATCGCCCTTGCTTTCAATAAGCATCTGCTCGGCGGCGAGCAGGTCGGCCTCGCGGCTGGTGAGCCTGCGGTATTGCTCGGCCACCACGCTGACCTCTGAATGCTCGCGCGACAGGCTACGAAAACGACCCAGATCGCTGACCACTTCGATAGCCGACAGCAGCGCGTCGAGCTCGTGCAGGCGCAACAACTGGCGTTCCAGGGTTTGGCGAAGAAAGGGTTTCATGGGCAATGGGGCCGTGGTGGCAAGTTCTGGTGGGGATGCCCCGTATTTCGACGCGGGGGTCAGCGCGAGGGCCTTTGCGCAGGACGGTTGCACCTCAAGGGCGCATGGCGGCGCTAACGCTCTTTGTCTTCCGGATCGGCTTTGGGCGGATTTCGCAAAAACAGTCGCGACACGGCTTGCGCGGTGGCTTCCCGGGTGCTGGCATCGCCCGCATGCAGCTCAGCCAGGGTTCCATGCAGCATTTTCTGGGTCAGGCCGCGGCTCAGGGCGTCCAGCACCGCTTCGATGGGCTCGCCTTTGGCCAGCAGTTTTTTGGCACGGCCAATCTCCAGGCTGCGCCATTCGTCGGCCTGCGCGTTAAGCTGTTGGATCAGGGGGACGGTGCCCCGCTTATCCAGCCAGAGCATGAAATTGTGTACCCCGGCGTCGATGATGAGTTCTGCCTCGGCTACAGCAGCCTGACGGCTGTCCTTGCCGGTTTGAACCACCTGGGCCAGATCATCGACCGTGTAGAGGTAAATATCGGGCAGCGCCTTGACTTCAGGCTCGATGTCGCGCGGCACCGCCAGATCAACCATGAACATGGGTCGGCGCTTGCGCAGCTTGACCGCCCGCTCCACTGCGCCCAGCCCAATGATGGGCAGAACACTGGCGGTGCAGCTGATCACCGCATCAAACTCGTGCAGGCGGTCAGGAAGGTCTGCCAGGCGCATCACATCGGCCCCAAAGCGGCTGGCCAGCTTTTCGCCGCGTTCCGGGCTACGGTTGGCAATCACCATCGATTTGGGCTTTTTGGCGTGGAAGTGGGTCGCCGCCAACTCGATCATTTCACCGGCGCCGACAAACAATACCCGGATGTCGTTCAGGTTTTCAAAAAGTTGGCCGGCCAGCCTGACAGCGGCCGCCGCCATGCTGATGCTGTGCGCGCCGATTTCAGTGCTGGTCCGCACTTCCTTGGCGACTGCGAACGAGCGCTGAAACAACTGGTGCAGCGTGCTGCCCATGGCACCGGCGTCTTCGGCGGCGCGCACGGCATGCTTCATCTGACCCAGAATCTGTGGCTCGCCCAGCACCATGGAATCGAGCCCGCTGGCAACGCGAAAGGCATGGCGCGCCGCCCGGTCACCTTCAAGCGTGTAGGCATGCGAACGCAGCAGGTCAGCCGAGACGCCGCCGCTGTGCGCGAGCCATTGCAGCGTGTGCTCCAGGTCGGGTTGGTCGCCGGCGCAATAGATTTCAGTTCGGTTGCAGGTCGACAGCAGGGTGGTCTCGCGCTGGCGCGCCAGGGACTGGCGCAATCCCCTGAGCGTTGGCTCGATCTGGTCCATGGAAAACGCAAACCGTCCGCGCAGATCGAGCGGCGCAGTGTGATGGTTTAACCCAAGGGTCCAGACTGGCATCTGTTGATTATAAAATTGAAGCTGTGGCCTGCCCGCCGATGGCGCGAATGACCATTTGTTCCCGCCCAGGGCGCGCCCAACCCGATAACCTGCATCCCATCGCGCGGAGGAGCGCCTCTAATGACCGCATGACTGCCTATCTGCTGGCCGACCATTTGCTCAATTTTATGGCTCCGGCCGCTTTCGTGGCCCTAGGGTTAGTGCTGCTGAGCCGCCTTTTTGCCGGATTTTTT
>JANMBW010000303.1:0-2032 GCA_031360565.1 Polaromonas sp. | reverse complement strand
TATCGACCACCACGCTTTGCTTGAGCCCCTCGGCAATGCGCGGCGCAAGGATGCGCGCCACGGTGTCGGAACTGCCGCCTGGTGCGAAACCCACCACCAACTTGACCGGACGATTCGGGTAGGCGGATACGTCCTGTGCTGCGGCTGACAAAGCTGCTGCGCACAGGGCAAAAAGCACTGCAACCCGATGTCGCATGTTCATTTTCATGTCTCCATTTTTTCTACAAGCTGTAGCCTTGAACGCAGACTGGCTGTGTGGCCGACAGGCTCTTGTGTCCTGCGGCACAGTTTACCGCTCAAGAGCCGTCAGCTACGTCGCAGCAGGCCGCCAAGCATCACGCAAGCCAGCGCCGAGACCAGCAGCGCCACGCCCGCCCATTGCCAGGGCGACACCACTTCGCCAAGCACCAGGATGCCGCTGGCCAGCCCGACAATTGGAACGCCCAGACTGAAGGGTGCGACCCGGTTGGCCGGGTGGCGCTTGAGCAGTCCGGTCCACAGGCTGTAACCCACCACGGTGGCGCCCCAGCCCAGGTAGGCGACCGCCATCCAGCTGGACCAGCGCGCGTCCAGCCATTGCCAGCGCAGCGCCTCCGGGTCAAAGGTCCAAGACAGTGCCATGAAGGGCAGCACTGCCACGGAGCTGCTCCAGACCACAAAGGCCACCGGCGAATAGTCGGTGAAAAGTTGCTGGACGCGCCGCGCCACGATATTGGACATGGCCCACATCGCTGCCGCGCCAAGCGTGAGCAAAAAGCCTGCTACGGTGGTGGCAGCGTTGCTGCCGGCGCCGGGCTGCAGATAATTCAATGCGAAGCAGCCCAGACCCAGAGCAGCCAGCGACATGCCGATCTGAAGAGCGCGATTGCTGCGCTCATGCAGCAGTACAAAGCCAAACAGCGCGGTGAAAAAAATATGTGTCTGCAGCAGCACCGAAGCCAGTGCCGCCGTCATACCCAGCTGGAGCGCCGTGAACAAAATGCCAAACTGCCCTACACCCTGAAAAGCCCCATAGAGCAGCACCCACTTCCAGTGAATGCGCGGCGGCCTGACGAACAGCGCCAGTGGCAAGACAGCAAAGACATAGCGTGCGGCACCCAGTTGGAAAGGCGTGAAATCGCGCAGGGCAAGCTTCATGACGACAAAATTGATGCCCCATACCAGGACCACTACCAGGGCGGCCGCCAGGTCACGGCCGGTCAACGCATTGTTCTGCACAGAAATCAAACGGAATAAGAATTTCCGGTCAGCCGACGGGCTGAGAGGCGCGCGCCAGATCCAGATGCGCTTTGACGTATTGCGCCAGCGCGATGTCGCTGGGGGTCTCGGGCTGCCAGGCTTCGACCGGAACGGTTTGTCCGTCCGCTTCCACGGCCACGAACACCACGACGCATTCGGTGATCTTGTCCATCTGGCCGGTCTTCATGTCGCCGGCCCGCACTTCCACCGCAATATTCATGCTGGTGGTGCCGGTATAGGCCAACCGCGCCTCGACCTCGACCAACGCGCCAATCATGATCGGGCGCTGAAAGCGGATGCTGCCCACCGAAACCGTGACGCAATAACGTTTGGCCCATCGCGTCGCGCAGGCATAACCGGCTTCGTCAATCCACTTCATGACCGTGCCGCCATGGACCTTGCCACCAAAGTTGACGGTGCTGGGTTCAGCCAGAAAACGCAAAGTAATAGAGGACATAAAAAATCCGGCGGGTTATCGGGGCGGGTGTGGTCGCAGTGGCGACCCACAGAGATTACCGCTAAATCCAGGGCCTTTGGATCCCGGCGCACAGCCGGTTACCGAACGACCTCGACGAACGCCTCGTCAATTGATAAACGTTTGGCGACAAATGCTTACAGGCCGAGTGAACTTGGCCGGACAAAAATGAGGTTGGTCGCAAGTGTGTTGAAAAGCTCGTATGTCGGGCTAGACCCACACTTGCCGTCGATTGATTCAAACCAAAAAGTGAGCAGACATGCAAAAAAATCTATTGCGTTACATCAAGATGTGGACTGCCGGCGTGCTGCTGGCGGG
>JANMBW010000272.1:0-4299 GCA_031360565.1 Polaromonas sp. | reverse complement strand
CCAGAAGGCCTGGGGATTTGGGCCCCTTTTTTCGGCAAGCCCGCCTACACCATGACGCTGGCCGCCCGACTGGCATTGCAGACCGGCGCGCGATTGCTGCCGGTCAGTTGTGAGCGCCTGCCGCGGGGCAAAGGCTATTGCCTGAAAATTTGGCCGCCTGTTACAGCGAGCGAGTCGACGTCAGGCCGCGATTTGCCCGCGGTGGTGACGCAGATCAACCAGGCCATCGAGGCCATCATTCTCAGCCAGCCAGGGCAGTATCTGTGGGGCTACGGCCGCTACAAAACCCCGCGTGAATCAGCTCCTGCGAGGAACGCGCCTTGATCGCGGCGCAGCAGTGGGTGCTCGACCTTTTTACGCGGGCCGGGATTTTGTTCATGCGGCTGCTGGCAATCCTGCCTTTGCGTCCGGTGCGTGCTATGGGCGCAGGCCTCGGTTATTTGCTTTACGCGCTGGTAGGGGCGCGCCGCCGGGTCGTTGCCATCAATCTTCTGCTGTGTTTTCCAGAGCTTTCGGCGCAAACCCGGCGCAGCATGGCGAGGCAAACCTTCGTGTACTTTGCCCAGGCCTGGCTGGACCGCAGCTGGCTTTGGCATGCCCCACGGCGCGCGGTCGAGCAGCGTGTAAGCCTGATCGGGGCAGTTGAAGAACTGGCGGGCACCGACCCAACCGTTATTTTTCTGCCGCATTTTGTCGGGCTGGATGCAGCCTGGGCTGGCGTGACGCTGCGGATACCGCGGCTGTCCACCACCATTTACACCAATCAGTCCAACGCCCTGGTCGACAGCTGGATCCTTCGCGGCCGAAAGCGTTTTGGCAACTTGCGTCTGTTTGGCCGGATCGACGGTGTCAAACCGATCGTGACCGCAATCAGACAGGGGCAACCGCTTTATTTGCTGCCCGACAAGGACTTTGGGCCAGACGATTCGGTATTCGTCCCGTTTTACGGCGTTTCGGCGGCTACGGTGCCGTCGCTGTCACGCTTTGCCCGACTGGGGGGGGCCAAAGTGGTTCCGGTGATTGCACGCATTACGTCGAGCGGCTACGAGGTGGAAGTCCTGCCCGCCTGGCCTAACTTTCCAACCGACGATGTGGTGGCTGACACCGCCCGCATGAACGCCTTGCTGCAGAACTACATCGATGCGCATCCAGCCCAGTATTACTGGGTGCACAAACGTTTCAAAAGCCGACCGGACGGCGAAGCGGCAGCGTATTGAAACGGGGACCGTGCCAACCGTGAACAGGTCTTTAGAGCTATCTGTTTTGACGGCGACGCAAGTTATTTGCTATGTTTATACTAGCAAAGTAATGAATTTCTACGCTGGCTTGGCGTGCTTTTCGCTGACCGATTTTTCTGCCGGATGCGCCCAGTCCCACAGGTGTTGCGCCACCTCCTCGACGCCTTGACGCTTGAGTGCTGAAAATAGCTTGACGTCTCCGCCGCCCGCCTGCAGCCTGACGATGGACAAAGCCTTTGCGGCCTCGGTTTTGTTGAGCTTGTCAGACTTGGTCAGCAGCACCAAAAACTTCAGGCCGTCAATGACGCGTGGACGGATCACATCGAGCAGGATTTCATCGAGCTCCGTCAGTCCGAGGCGCGGGTCGCACAGCAACACCACCGCCTGCAGGTTATCGCGCGTCTGCAAATAATTGCCCATCACTTGCTGCCAGCGGTATTTGGCTTCTTTGGGTACCGCTGCATAGCCGTAGCCCGGCAGGTCAGCCAGTACCGCATCGGTCACGCCTTGCTTGCCCAAGGTGAACAGATTGATGCTCTGGGTACGCCCTGGGGTCTTGGACGCGTAGGCCAGCCGGTGCTGTTGGGTCAGGGTGTTGATGCAGGTCGACTTGCCCGCGTTGGAGCGACCGACGAACGCAATTTCGGGCACATCCAGGCGCGGCAGGTGTTTGAGTTCGGGTGCAGTGGTCAAAAACTTGGCGGTATGCAGCCAGCCCATTGCGATTTTGGGGTCGGGCGCGTTGAGATCGAGATTTGACTTGGCCTGGATGGGCGCAGTCTGGCTGGCAGGTGGGGGGGGAGGGGTGTCGGTCATGGGTCAAGCAGTCGCTGATGGGGGTCTATGGGCGTCAGCGGCGGTGTGCAGCGCGCCCAACCCGGATGCCAGACTGATGTTAAATTCTGATTAATCCGGGACGGTCTGCGACCATTGTAAAATCTCGGCGCTATCAGCCCTTTCGAGCTAACCATTAAAGCATCCCCGACATGAAGCTGTTCGTTACTTCCCTCCTTGCTGCCATTTTGGTCATGCCTGCCACCTCTGCGTTTGCAGCGACCGGAGCGCCTGCGCCTGCCGCAGTGGTTAAGGCCACCCCACCGGACCTGGTCAAGGGCGAGGCCAGTTTCAGTGGCGTCTGTGCCAGCTGTCATGGTGCCGATGGCAACTCGGGAACGCCAGCCAATCCCAAGCTCGCGCAGCAGCACCCGGAGTATCTCGTCAAACAGCTACAGGAGTTCAAATCTGGCAAGCGCAAGAATGCCATCATGCAGGGTTTTGCTGCAACGCTGTCTGATGACGACATGAAAAACATTGCTTACTGGGCAACGTCCAAAAAAGCCAAGCCCGGTTTTGGCAAGGACAAAGAGCTGGTGGCTTTGGGCGAACGGATTTACCGCGGCGGCATCGCCGACCGGCAAATTGCCGCCTGTGCCGGATGCCATAGCCCCAGTGGTGCCGGCAATCCCGCCCAGTATCCGCGCCTTGCAGGCCAGCACGGCGAATACACCGTGACCCAGCTGACGTCCTTCCGTGAGGGGGTTCGCAAAAACAGCCTTCAAATGACTCAGGTTGCGGCCAAACTCAATGACCGGGAAATTCGCGCTCTGGCTGACTACATTGCCGGGTTGCGCTGAAGCAGCTTCGGGCAGATAGCCAGTCCTGCTGATTGAACCTCAGCAAATTTTAAAAGTCACAACAAGGCGGGTCTTCCCACGAAGGCCCGCCTCGTTTTTTTGGGTACCCTTTCTGACGCCACAGGCAAAAAATCTGTGTAAGAGTTGGCTGCGTACTCAGACTAAACCTCAACCAAGACGGAAAAACCTCATCATGCTCATCAAAACCAATGCCAGTGGGTTCGACCACGCCGTCCCCAGCGAAATCACTTCCCAGGGCACTTACCAAGGCCGCCGCGACATGATCAGGTGGATGGCATCGGGTGCGGCAGGCGCGGCATTGGCCAGTTGGGCAGGGCGCGAGGCACTGGCTGAATCCGTGACTAAACCTGGCAAGCTCGCCGCTCTGGGGTCGGTCAAGTCTTCGATTGCAGGTGCCATGACCGTCGAAAAAGTCACTGATTACAAAGACGCGACCTCGTACAACAACTTTTACGAATTTGGCACCGACAAGGCCGATCCAGGCAAGAACGCCCATACCCTGGTCACCAAACCCTGGTCAGTCGCGGTTGAGGGACTGGTCAAGCAACCCAAAACCTACACACTCGAAGATCTGATCAAACTGAGTCCGCAGGAAGAGCGCATCTACCGCCTGCGCTGTGTCGAGGGTTGGTCCATGGTGATTCCGTGGGTGGGCTATTCGCTGTCAGAGTTGATCAAGAAGGTCGAGCCGCTGGGCAGCGCCAAATATGTGGAGTTCATCACCCAGGCAGACCCGAAAACCATGCCGTTTATCAACTCGCGTGTGCTGGAATGGCCGTATGTGGAAGCACTGCGCATGGACGAAGCCATGCACCCGTTGGCACTGTTGACCTTTGGCATGTATGGCGAAGTGTTGCCCAATCAAAGCGGTGCGCCGATCCGGATGGTCTTGCCCTGGAAATATGGCTACAAAAGCGGAAAAAGCATCGTCAAGATTCGCTTCACCGACAAAGAGCCACGCACCGCCTGGAATAAAGCCGCCGCGCAGGAATACGGCTTTTATTCCAACGTCAATCCGCAAGTCGATCATCCGCGATGGAGTCAGGCGACCGAACGGCGCATTGGCGAAGACGGGTTGTTTGCGAAAAAGCGCAAAACCCTCATGTTCAACGGCTACGAGGCGCAGGTTGGCCAGCTCTACGCCGGCATGGACCTCAAAAAGTTTTTCTGAGTCTGCACCATGCTGTCCCGTCAAAAAGTGTTGCTGAACCCGGCTGCCAAGCCCGTACTTTTCGGTTTGTGCGTCTTGCCCTTTGTCTGGTTGTTGTACAGCGCAATCACCAATCAGTTGGGAGCCAATCCGGCTGAAGCCCTGATTCGGGCAACCGGCGACTGGACCCTTCGCTTTCTGTGCATCGTGTTGGCGGTCACCCCGCTGCGGGTCATCAGCGCTACACCGGCGCTGG
>JANMBW010000262.1:0-3678 GCA_031360565.1 Polaromonas sp. | reverse complement strand
TACATAGTAACGGGCAAAACTGTCGACCGATGCAGTGCCCATGGTGTTACGAATACGGCCCCAGTACTGCTGCGTGGCCCTGGCGCTCACCAGGGCATCATGCGAGCCATGCGCCATCAGGAATTTGCCACCTTTGGCCTTGAACGCCGACAAGTCAGTCTTGTTGAGATCCTGAATGCCTGTCAATTCGACGATGCGGGCCTGCAGGGGCCCAGGATTTTGCGGATCGAGCGAGAGCGAGTTGTAGTTGGTATCGCGCGTCACAAAGAACCTGACCCACTGGTCCCAGAACGTACTCAAATAGGGAGGAGTGGTGGCCCCGACTGGTGGCATCGGATTGGTCGGTTGCTCGGTTCCCAAAGCTAGTGTCAGAACTGTTGCGCTACTGGCCGGGTTACCAAAATCAGTTCCCCAAGTATTGAAGCCAGGATAGGTGGTCTCTCCGCTGGCCAGCGTGTAGTTGAGCACCAGCGGGGTGTTGGTGACATTGAAACCCGCAATTTGCGGGTCAGACAAGCATGTGTCACCGTTATCCGTACCGCCTATGCAGCGAATTGGCGTGCCATTGAGCGTCGCGGTTGAGGGATTGAACATCGCATTGCAGGCGTTGACGTTGCTCACCAGACCATCCACCACGCCGTCGAGCGAGTCACATGCCTGCAACGCTGCGTCATAGAGCACTTTGCGCTTGGCTCGGTTGGGGTAGGCGTTGGGCTTGGCCAACTCGCGGGTAATGCGACCAAATTGCAGGTCCAGGCTTGCCGCGTTCCAGGCCGGATACAAAACGATAGCACCATCAAAATCCTGCGGCCAGTTTTGCACCGCAATCAGCGCTTCGCGACCGCCAGTGGAGTCGCCTGCAAAATAGGTTTTCTGAACCGTATCGGCGTAGCGCGCATTGATGATGGCCATGGCCGTATCACGGGTCTTTTTCAACGCATCGCCCGAAAAATTCTTCAGCGCCTCGTCATTCAAGCCAAAGCTGCCATCGCGGCTGCCGAACGCCCCAGCCTGGTGTCCTGAATCGCTGCCGAAAGTGGCGTATCCACGTGCCAGCGGCGCCGGCTTGTCGGTCGGCCCAGCGGGCACATTACCCAGACCTGTGGCGATCCTACCGTTGTAGCCCCCACCACCAAACATCATGGCCTTGTTGTTCCAATTGGCGGGTAGGTTGACTTGAAACTTGATTTTGGGCGCCGCCGGATCAACCGGGTTGATATCGCCAAGCACCCTGCAATACTCCGCGACAGCCGCCACGCCAGTTCCCGCAGCAGGAACCAATACGGTGCTGGTGACCACCGCGCCGGTAGTCGGAAGACCGATGGTTGCGGCTGGAATAGTCAGGCCATTGAGTTCAGTGCAGGACTTGGCCACCTGCACTACCGGCGAGGAGCCTCCTCCTCCGCCGCCGCAGCCAACAACAGTCAGGGCGGCAGCTGCCAAAACGGTCAGCGTTCCACTTTTTGGGATGGCGAATGTCATGTTGTCTCCTATTAAATTGTTGGTCGGGTCAGCGTCGACAACTGTTCCCGCCGCGAAGAGCCTCGCCCGTCGATCATGGGCGCGATGCCTGGGGACTTACAGCGTACAACTACCTGGGTAGAACTACGTAAGGCAATCACTTACGCATCTTTCGCTGGGATGCTACGGGCCAGCCATGAAAGCGGCGACTCATCTGGCCAAACGACACAGCGATATCGGTTCCGCCCTACACGCGGACATCCCGCGGCGCGTACGATAGAAATTGTCTGGGCGGTGACGATGCCGGGTAACACACTCGTCAGGAGATACGACATGAACAGCAAAAATACGATTTGTCTTTGGTACGACGGCGCTGCCGTTGACGCCGCCAATTTCTACGCCGAAACATTCCCCGACAGCGCCGTTGGCGCTATCTTGCGCTCGCCGGGGGACTATCCAGACGGCAAACAGGGCGATGTCCTGACGGTCGAATTCACCGTGGTCGGCATCCCCTGCCTCGGGCTCAACGGTGGACCGCATTTCAAGCAGAGCGAAGCCTTCTCGTTTCAAATTGCGACCGACGATCAGCTAGAGACCGACCGCTTGTGGCACGCCATCGTCAGCAATGGCGGCCAGGAGAGCCAGTGCGGCTGGTGCAAGGACCGGTGGGGACTGTCATGGCAGATTACCCCACGCGCGCTCATCGTTGCGATAGCTAGTCCCGATCGGGCGGCGGCCAAGCGTGCGTTTGACGCGATGATGACCATGAAAAAGATTGATATCGCGACGATCGAGGCGGCGCGTCTGGGTTGAAACCGGCTTCAAGTTAGGCGGTGCGGCTCGCCCGCAATGTCCTTTGCTCTCTTTTAGATAGCAGTTTGCGCCCTTTCTAGCTGGGCTGCAGGCACTTTTTATTGTTAAATTGGCTCATGCAACCCATCATTTTCATTCGCCAGCTCAGTAAAACCTACAGCTCCGGTTTCCACGCGCTGAAGTCGGTGGATCTCGACATCCAGCGCGGCGAAATTTTTGCGCTGCTCGGCCCGAACGGTGCCGGCAAGACCACGCTGATCAGCATCATCTGCGGCATTGTCACGGCCAGCTCGGGCACCGTGACGGCTGATGGGCACGACATCGTGAAAGACTTCCGCGCGGCGCGCGCGAAAATCGGCCTGGTGCCGCAGGAGCTGTCCACCGACGCGTTCGAGACCGTGTGGTCGACCGTCAGCTTCAGCCGCGGGCTCTTCGGAAAGCCGGCCAACCCGGCCTACATTGAAAAAGTGCTGCGCGACCTGTCGCTCTGGGACAAGAAAGACAGCAAGATCATGGCGCTGTCGGGCGGGATGAAGCGCCGTGTGCTGATTGCCAAGGCGCTGTCGCACGAGCCGCGCATTTTGTTTCTCGACGAACCCACCGCCGGCGTGGATGTGGAACTGCGCAAGGGCATGTGGGACATGGTGCGGGAACTGCGCCAGAACGGTGTCACCATTATTTTGACCACGCATTACATCGAGGAAGCCGAGGAAATGGCCGACCGCATTGGCGTGATCAGCAAGGGTGAGTTGATTCTGGTGGAAGACAAGGCGGTGCTGATGCGCAAGCTCGGCAAGAAGCAGTTGACCCTGACTCTGCGCGCACCGCTGCAGCAATAACCTGATGCACTGGCCGGGCTGCCGCTGGCGCTGGCCGCCGAGGGCCATGCGCTGGTCTATACCTTCGACACGCAACGCGAGGAAACCGGTATCGCCACATTGCTCAAGCAGCTGGCCGAACTCGGCATTGACTTCAAGGACCTGCATTCCAGCGAAAGTTCACTGGAAGATATTTTCGTCAGTCTGGTGCACGCCAGTGCCGATGCGAAATCGCGCACCGATGTGAAGGAGCTTGCATGAACTGGCACGCCATCCGCGCGATTTACCGGTTCGAGATGGCGCGCACCCTGCGTACGGTGATGCAATCGATCGCGGCCCCGGTGATTTCCACCTCGCTGTATTTCGTCGTGTTCGGCGCGGCGATCGGATCGCGCATGGGCGACATCGACGGCATCAGTTACGGCGCCTTCATCATCCCCGGTCTGATCATGCTGTCGCTGCTCAATGAAAGCATCTCGAACGCTGCCTTCGGCATCTACATGCCGAAATGGTCGGGCACGATCTATGAGTTGCTGTCGGCGCCGGTGTCGCCGGCGGAAGTGGTGATGGGCTATGTCGGCGCGGC
>JANMBW010000260.1:0-5082 GCA_031360565.1 Polaromonas sp. | reverse complement strand
GGTAGCGCCTGCTGTGGCCTTTCTTGCTGGATATTTAAGCCAATTAGGGGCCTAGCCCAGGTAAGTCGTACGCTTTATGCTATTTAAATAGTAGCAAACTGGCGGCGATCAATTACTCAGGTTTTTAAGGCGGCGAGCAATTTGGCATGAATGCCGCTGAAGCCGCTGTTGCTCATGCATAGCAAATGATCCCCGCCTCGGGCGGCGGATTTGACTTGGGCCAGCAACTGATCGATGTTGTCAGCGACATGGGCGCGGTCAACCATGGGCCCCAGCGCGATTCTGGCATCCCACTCCAGTCCTTGTGCATGGCAAAAGGCCAGATCGGCCGTCTCGAGGCTTCTAGGAAGCTGCGCCGCCATGGGCCCCAGCTTCATGGTGTTGCTGCGCGGCTCGAAGATGGCGAGGATTCGGTCTGCGATTTGACCCCTGCTGTTCAATTGCCGGCGCAGGCCATCGACTGTGGTGTGCATGGCAGTGGGGTGGTGTGCAAAGTCGTCGTACACCGTGATGTCGCCGTCATCCCTGGTCACCACACCCACAATCTCCATACGACGCTTGACGTTTTGAAAGCTGGCAAGGGCGTCGGCGGCAACCGTCGGCGGCACGCCTACATGTTCAGCTGCGGCAATGGCTGCCAGCGCATTGAGCTGGTTGTGCACACCGCCAAGGCTCCAGCGCACATGGGCAACCGTTGCCCCGCTCTTGAGCACCTTGAAGTTGTCTGGCGCGCCGTCTGCGGTAAAACCGTCATGCGGCAAAGCAGTCTTTCCGAAAAGTACGGTCTCGCTCCAGCAACCCTGGGCCAGCACCCGCTTCAGGCTGGCTTCAAGACCATTGACCACCAAACGGCCTTGCGAAGGAACCGTGCGGACCAGGTGGTGGAACTGCTGCTCAATTGCTGCCAGATCATGAAAAATATCGGCGTGGTCAAACTCCAGATTGTTCAAAATCGCGGTGCGAGGCCGGTAGTGCACAAACTTGCTGCGTTTGTCAAAAAACGCGGTGTCGTATTCATCGGCTTCAATGACAAAGGGGTTGCCATTGCCTAGGCGGGCAGACACGCCAAAGTTCAGCGCTACCCCGCCGACCAAAAATCCCGGCTGCAGGCCCGCCTGCGTCAGAATCCAGGCCAGCATCGCGGTCGTCGTGGTTTTGCCGTGGGTGCCGGCAACAGCCAGGACATGACGCGGGCCGGTGGCGTGGTGGGTTGGGTGATGTAGCACATGGGCCGACAGCCACTGAGGCCCGCTGGTGTAAGGCAAACCGTTATTGAGAATGGCCTCCATCAACGGGAATTTGGGTGTACCGTCGGCCAGCCGGGCACGCGACACCACATTACCAACGACAAATACATCGGGCAGAAAGGCCAGCTGATCAGCGCCATACCCTTCGATCAGCTCGATGCCCAGCGCACGTAGCTGGTCACTCATGGGCGGATAAACCCCGGTGTCGCAACCCGTGACGGTGTGCCCAGCCTCCCGCGCCAGCGCGGCCAGGCCACCCATGAAGGTGCCGCAAATCCCCAGGATGTGTATGTGCATGATGGATATTTTAGAAGGCGACTCAGTCCAGACAGCGACTGACCTAAACTGGCAGCTGACCTAACAGCTTAACCTCGGCCCCCTTGTTGAACACGCTTAAATCGGAAATTGCTGCCACCGCCGCAGCACTGGTAGTTGAGGAGGGGCTGGAATACGGCCAGGCCAAGCGCCGCGCCGTTAAGCAGATGGCGCTGCCGGCACGCTCCGAATTACCCGATAACGCTGAATTGGAAGATGCTGTCCGGGACTATATAGCGCTGTTTTGTGCCGATACCCAGCCGTCTGAACTACTGGCCTTGCGCGAGCTGGCGCTGGTCTGGATGCAGCGGATGGCCGCCTACCGGCCTTATCTTGCGGGAGCGGTCTGGCATGGCACAGCCACCCGACTGTCGGACATCTACATTCAGTTGTTCTGTGATGACCCCAAGTCCGCTGAAATAACCTTGATTGAATACAAGGTGGACTACGAGCCGCGCACCGTGAGCGGATTTACCGGAGGCAGTGTGGAAGCCCTGAGCCTGAGCAGCCTGTGCAAACCTTTGAATGAATGGGTGGGAATACACCTGATGGTCTACGACCATGACGACCTGCGCGGCGCCTTGAAGCCAGACGCAAAAGGCCGTACGCCGCGAGGCGACCTTGCTGCGGTACAAAAGTTGTTGCTGAAGAGTTCTGGAGCCTGATTTGTGAATCGTAAAACCCTGCTTTATAGCGGCCTTGCCGCTGTGTCCGGATTAACCGGCGTTGGCGCGGCATGGTGGCGAATGCAGGCCCGGGATGCCGCGACGGACGACGACCAGTCGGCAAAAGGTGGCGCTCCCGATGCGGCAGTCCAGGCATTCTGGCGTTTGAGTTTTGATGCGCCCAGCGGCGGCACTCTGGCGATGGAAAGTTTCCTGGGTAAGCCCTTGCTGCTGAATTTTTGGGCGACATGGTGTCCGCCATGCGTCGAAGAGCTGCCGATGTTGGACGGTTTTTACAGCGTCAACAAGTCAAAAAACTGGCAGGTTATCGGTTTGGCGGTCGATCAGCCCAGCGCGGTTCGAAAATGGCTGCAGGCCAAACCTTTAAGCTTTCCAGTCGGGATGGCGGGAATGGCGGGCACCGATCTCAGTCGGTCGCTGGGCAATACCAGCGGGGGTTTGCCGTTTTCAGCCGTGTTCGATGCGGCGGGTAAATTGCGCCACCTGAAAACCGGAAAAGTTACGCCAGAGGATCTCGCACTGTGGTTAAAAATGCGATAGCGGTATTATCAGATATGTTGGTAATGGCGGTTATCTATTTATCAAATAGTTTTAAAACAACCTTAAAACCTTCGAACAGCTGCTTCGCATCGTTTTCTGAGAAGTCTTTTGAGCGCCCAATTCAAGTTTTCCATTAGTGAGTTAATCACCGGTATCTGCTGTACACTTCAGCGCTTCATCGGCACGTGGATTGAAGTATTTGCAAGATAACGACTGATCGAGACCGTAAACCGACAAAGCAGAAAGTAAATGCAATGTTCAGGTAGAAAGATGGCCGTAATGGACTTTTTAGAGATCCTGAACCAGCTTCAAAATTGCGCACTATGGTGTCGCATTCTCACACCAGCCCCTCACTTCGCTGGAGATATCCGATGGATTTAAGAAAACTCAAAACACTGATCGACCTCGTTTCCGAGTCCAATGTTTCTGAACTGGAGATCACCGAAGCGGAAGGCAAGGTGCGCATTGTCAAAGCCAGTGGACCACCCATGGTCTGGCAGCAGCCCGCGACGCCTATGGCATTCGCGGCGGCCCCGGCAGCAGCAGTGGTTCAGTCCGCATCGGAACCGGTCGTGGCGCTGGCAGGCCATGCCGTCAATTCGCCTATGGTGGGTACGTTTTACCGATCGGCCAGTCCCGGCGCCAGTCCGTTTGTAGAGGTTGGCCCCGCGGTCAAGGAAGGTGAAACGATCTGCATCATCGAGGCCATGAAAATCCTCAACGAGATTGAGGCTGACAAATCCGGCACGGTCACCAAAATCCTTTGCGAAAACGGGCAAGCTGTGGAATACGGGCAAGCCCTGTTCCTGATTGAGTGATTGATTAATTAATTAATTAAGGGAGTTTGCACCCTCATGCCCCACCCGCCTGCCTGAACCGAGACGCATGTTTAAAAAAATACTGATCGCCAACCGCGGTGAAATCGCATTGCGAATCCAGCGCGCCTGTCGGGAACTGGGTGTCAAGGCGGTGATGGTTTACTCGGAGGCCGATCGCGAGGCCAAATACATCAAGCTGGCCGATGAGGCGGTATGCATTGGGCCTGCGGCTTCAACCCACAGCTACCTGAATATGCCGGCCATCATTTCGGCGGCTGAGGTCACTGATGCCGAGGCGATTCACCCGGGCTACGGGTTTTTGAGCGAGAACGCTGATTTTGCCGAGCGGGTTGAAAAAAGCGGCTTCAAGTTCATCGGTCCCAGCCCCGATTCGATTCGCATCATGGGCGACAAAGTGTCGGCCAAGCAAACCATGATCAAGGCCGGCGTGCCGTGTGTGCCTGGCTCGGTAGGCGCCTTGCCAGACGACCCGGCGGTCATCAAGCGAACCGCCAAGCAGGTCGGCTACCCCGTCATCATCAAGGCGGCGGGCGGCGGCGGCGGGCGCGGCATGCGCGTGGTTCACACCGAAGCAGCTTTGCTGCATGCGGTGCAGACTACCAAGGCTGAAGCGGGCGCAGCCTTTGGCAACCCGGAGGTTTACATGGAGAAATTCCTGCAAAACCCCCGGCACGTTGAAATTCAGATCATGGCCGACCAGCATAAAAACGCGGTCTGGTTGGGCGAGCGCGATTGCTCCATGCAGCGGCGTCACCAGAAGGTGATTGAAGAAGCGCCAGCGCCGGGCATTCCGCGCAAGCTGATTGAAAGAATTGGCGACCGCTGCGTCAGTGCCGTGAAAAGAATCGGTTACCGGGGTGCGGGCACTTTCGAGTTTTTATACGAAAACGGTGAGTTCTATTTCATCGAGATGAACACGCGGGTGCAGGTTGAGCATCCTGTGACCGAGTGGATCACCGGGATCGACATCGTGAGAACCCAGATTCTGGTGGCGGCTGGCGAAAGGCTGCCCTTCGTTCAGCGCGACATCCAGCTCAAGGGCCACTCGATCGAATGCCGGATCAACGCCGAAGACCCGTACAAATTCACCCCATCGCCGGGTCGCATCACCACCTGGCACACGCCGGGCGGACCGGGAGTACGGGTGGATTCGCACATCTATGCCAATTATTTCGTCCCGCCGAATTACGACTCCATGATTGGCAAAATCATTGTGCATGGCGACACCCGGGACCAAGCTTTGGCGCGCATGCGCACTGCGCTGGCTGAAACCGTGGTGGAGGGCATCAGTACCAACATCGCCTTGCATCGTGAGCTCATGGTGGATGCCAAATTCATGGATGGTGGGACCAATATTCACTATCTTGAAGAGTGGTTGTCCAAACGTGTTCGTTGAACCCATTGCCCGGCCGTCGCTTGCAGGTACCTGCGATGTTTGAGCTGATTCTGCTGGCG
>JANMBW010000259.1:0-5677 GCA_031360565.1 Polaromonas sp. | reverse complement strand
AATGTTGGATTGTCTCGCGCAGGCCTGAGAGCACACAGGCACTGGTGCACCACGCCCAATCAATGGGTCTGCAGGCCGGCGTGGTGAGTGATGTCGGTGCCGCACTGGCCGCATGCCCGCTGGTAGTAACCTGTACGCCTGCTCACAGCATCGTGCTGGACTGGCAAGCGAGTGCGCTGCCGCGAGCGGACTGTTTCATTAGCGCAGTCGGCGCTTTCACGCCGCACATGGCTGAATTGAGCCCCGCGCTATGCCGTCACTTTGCCAACCACGGCAGTATTTTTGTGGACACCGCCGACGCCACCCACGAAGCCGGTGATTTGCTACGAGCCGGGCTGGACGTCAGCCAGTACCAGACACTGGCCCAAGTGGTTCGGGAAGGTCGTCCTCAACGGACGGGGCCGGTGCTGTTCAAGAGCTGTGGCTGGGCAGGCTGGGATCTGGCGGCGGCCAGAGTTGCGCTGGCTGCGCCTCAAGCCTTGGGCAGCGTCACGCCAACCTGACCCTGGTACTTGCCGCCGCGGTCTTTGTAGCTGGTCTCGCAGACATCATCAGCGTCGCTCTCGAAGAACAACACCTGAGCGCAGCCTTCGCCAGCATAGATTTTTGCGGGTAGCGGTGTGGTGTTGGAAAACTCCAGCGTCACGTAGCCTTCCCACTCGGGCTCGAACGGTGTCACATTGACAATGATGCCGCAGCGGGCGTAGGTGCTTTTGCCGAGGCAGATGGTCAATACGTTGCGCGGAATTCGAAAGTACTCCAGCGTGCGGGCCAGGGCGAAACTGTTGGGCGGAATGATGCAACTGTCGCCATGAAAATCGACAAAGCTTTTTTCATCGAAGTTTTTCGGGTCCACCACTGCGCTGTAGATGTTGGTAAACACCTTGAATTCAGGTGCACAACGGATGTCGTAGCCGTAGCTGCTGGTGCCGTAACTGATGATCTTCTTGCCGTCAGCCTCGCGAATCTGCCCGGGCTCAAAGGGCTCGATCATGCCGGTGGACTCCGCCATACGGCGTATCCATTTGTCGCTTTTGATGCTCATGTTGGGGATCCTCGGATTGGCGTGATTGTAGGCACGCCGTGACCTCAACGCGGTCATGCGGCCCGGCGCACGGGTAGACAGGGACTATCGGGCTGCGGTACCGGCACGCAGGGTGCAGCTGTCGCCCACCGATTCGCGCCAAACCCGCACCGCCGACAGCCCCGGCAGGCTGGGGGCCAATTCGCGCCAGATAAAGGCGCACAGGTTCTCAAGCGTGGCGGGCCCAAGGTCCACCACATCGTCCAGCATGTGGTGGTCAAGTCTGGGGCGCAGTGAGTCAATCGCCAGACGCACCAGGCCAAGGTCTTGCACCATGCCGGATAGCGGGTCAGGCTGGCCTGTCAGCGTCACTTCTGCGTGGTAGGTGTGGCCATGGATACGGCGGCTGCTGTCGGCCTCGATCTCGCGACCGAGCGTGTGCGCAGCATCAAAAAAAAACTTCTGCGAAATATCAAAATTCATGAGTTCACAGCCTAGCGAATGCCGGTGATTTTGTGGGTTTGCAAGCTCAGTCGCCATGCGGGTCGCTGCATGCACAAGGCGATGCAGGTCTCGGTGTGGCCGGCGCGCTGGGCGTTGTCCATGGGCTGCAAATAGCGGTAGGTGAAGGCGGCGGCTTCCAGTTCTGCCAAATCAAAGCCGGCCTGCGGCCACACCAACTTGAGTTCCTGGCCTTCACGTTGAAGCCACGGCGCACCGGCTTTGGGACTGACACAGAGCCAGTCGATGCCGGCTGGCGCTATAAGCGAGCCATTGGTCTCGACGGCAATTTGAAAGTGGCGAGCGTGCAAGGCGGCAATCAGGGCATCATCGAGCTGCAGCAAGGGCTCACCGCCGGTCAGCACCACAAAGCGGTGGCCCCTATCAGACGGCCACTGCGCTTCAATCTGGTCGGCAAGCGCCTCAGCACTGGCAAACCTGCCCCCCAGCGTGCCATCGGTTCCGACAAAATCCGTGTCGCAAAACCGGCACACCGCAGTGGCGCGATCCTGCTCGCGACCAGACCACAGATTGCAGCCCGCAAAGCGGCAGAAAACGGCCGGGCGGCCCGCGTTGGCGCCCTCACCCTGGAGGGTGTAGAAAATCTCTTTGATTTGGTAGCTCATGCGACCCTCCACAGGCCGGTGTGCAGGGTCGTGAGGTTTTGATACATGGTGGTCCTCTACATGGCCCGAACTGGCAAAGCATGAACTGATCAGGTCTGCACGCCGGGCATCTCTATTTTAACGCGCGCTGTGATAAGCGGTCCTGCCATCGCAACAGTAGGCGCTATCCCACGACGCCCATCGTGTACTACCTATACGGTCAACCTGGCTTAGTTGGGAAGCTCATCACTCCTCAATGACTCTATCCAACAAAGATGTTAATTCGTGCGCTCGAATGGTCTGTTCCCAAAGTTAACGCCGACTCTGAATCACCTACCCCCGCAAGGCCAGAATACCGCCTGGCTCCCAGGCCCAAGGAAATTTCAGGTCTATACAACCGGCTGTTAAACGGCAAGGTCGACGACATCATGCGCAAGGATGCCGCTGGCTTTCTACGCAAACAGCTCGCACAACTGGACCCTCATGCCTGTGAGCTGCCGGTATCGGTGCGCGAGCTTGAGGCCTGGATGCTAGTGTCCGCCCAGAATGCAACGGCCAACTATGGCGCCTATCTGGCCGAGCGCAAGGCCGGAGGGCCGCGCCGCTATTTCTCCAACCGAGCCCATGCGCTGTTTTTTTTAGGCGCGATAGCACCCACCAAACTGGTCGATGGCGCTTGGCTGTTTGGCCTCATCGCGCACTGGCGAAATCCACGCTTTTCCAACTTGGTACGCACCTACCTTGAAGAACTGGGTGAAGGACAACCGGACAAGAATCACGTGTTGATCTACCGCCAGTTGCTCGAACGCTGCGGCATCGAACCGCTACAAGGCCTCGATGAATCGCTTTTCACGCAGGGGCTGATTCAGCTCGCTCTGGCTTACAACGCCAAAGACTTTCTACCGGAACTCATTGGTTTTAATCTTGGCTACGAGCAACTTCCCCTGCATCTTCTGATCACCGCCTACGAATTAAATGAGCTTGGGCTGGACCCCTACTATTTCACGCTGCACATCACGGTAGACAACACCGATACCGGCCATGCCCATCGCGCGGTGCGCGCTGTCATGGATACGCTTCCAAAATTTGGCGACGCAAGCGATTTCTGGCGGCGCGTTCGTGCCGGATGTCAGCTGGGCGAAGCAGGAGTGGGCACTTGCGGGGTTGTAGACAGTTTCAATATGGACGATGAGGTGGTCCGAATCTTTTCGCAAAAAAGCGAAGCAGGTCACGGCGCTCACTCAGACTATTGCCGGGTGGCAGGTAGGCTTGTGAACGAATGGCTGGCAGATCCCGATGGAATTCCGGCCTTCCTAGAAGCGCTGCAAAAACAGGGCTGGATCCGACGCGGTGAACCAGTCGAAAACAGCCGGTTTTGGGGCTTGCTGCAAGGCCCGCGCGCCGACATGTTCGGCGTCTTCAGTCACTACGAGCTACAGCTGATTCACGACTGGATCAGGGCCGAAGCCAGCGCCGATGGACGGGCCTACGACAGGCCAAAGAATGGCGGCGAGCATCTCAAACGCCCCAGTTTTCGTGCCGCGTCGCGCAAGGCGTCCCCAGCTGGAGAATTTGACCTTAAACAACTGTCCGAGCCCGACCTTCTGGACACTGATTTGCCAGCCATGCTGAGTGACCTGGCACAACTGGATGCAGCCGGCCAAAGCAAGTTGCTTGTAGAGGCCATGTCACCAGCCCGACATTGGACGCCAGCCGGTCTTTACGCTACCCGACTTTTTTGCCAGCGACAGCCTTGAACCCTGCCACGGACCGACAGGATTTTGAAACTTTCCTGCAGTTGGTCAAGGTAAGCCGCCCACGTCCAGGCCGGCGGCCCGCTTATACGATCAATAGCGCCCTGAAGTCATTGACGTTGGTATAGGTGGGTCCTGTGACAACCAAATCGCCCAGGCGGTCAAAGTAACTGTAGGCATCATTGCGGTCAAGGTGGGTCGCCAGCTTCAGGCCCAGTGCCGTGGCGCGCCGCAAGGTCTCGGGTTCTACATACGCTCCTGCGTTGTCTTCGACGCCGTCAATGCCGTCGGTGTCGGCTGCCAGTGCGTAGACGCCGAGCTGCCCTTGCAGCGCCAGCGCCAGACCCATGCAAAACTCGCTCGCCCGCCCGCCCCGGCCACGCGGCGAGCCAACGGGTTGCTGCCTGAGGGTGACGGTCGTCTCGCCTCCGCTCAATATGACGCAGGGCTTTTGAAAGGGCTGACCCTTGAGGGCCACCGAGCGAGCCAGTGCCGCATGCACCTTACCGACCTCGCGCGACTCGCCCTCAACCTCATCGCTCAGGATATACGCTGCCAAGCCGGCTGACCTGGCTGCGACAGCGGCAGCTTCCAGACTTTGCTGTGGCGTGGCAATCAGGTGCACTTCATGGCCGCCAAAGCACGCGTCACCGGGCTTGGGCGTTTCCAACGAACCGTTTTCGAGCGCCACCCGCACAGCCGCCGGGACCTGAATGTCATAGCGCCTCAAAATACCGATGGCATCGCCGCAGGTGGTCGCGTCGGGCACCGTTGGGCCACTCGCAATCACCGACAGGTCGTCGCCGGGTACGTCGCTGATGGCGAGGGTCACGACACGCGCGGCGGCGCACGCCGCGGCGAGGCGCCCACCCTTGATGCGCGAAAGGTGTTTGCGGACGCAGTTCATTTCGCCGATGTTGGCGCCACAATCGAGCAACTGCTGGTTGATGCGCTGCTTGTCTCGCAGCGTGAGGTCCTGTGCGGGGAGGGTCAGCAAGGAAGACCCCCCGCCAGAGATCAGGCACAGCACCAGATCATTTTTTGTCAGACCGCCGAGCATGGCCATCATCCGCTGCGCCGCCTGCAGGCCAGCTGCATCCGGCACCGGATGAGCAGCTTCAACGATTTCGATTCGCTGCAGCAAATCGCCATGACGCGGTGGCGTGTGGTCGTATCGGGTAACCACCAGTCCCTGCAACGGCGCGTCTGCCGGCCATAACGCTTCAACCGCCTGGGCCATCGAGCCACCGGCCTTGCCCGCGCCGATCACGATGGTACGACCGCCACTGCCCGGTGCAGGAGGACGCGGCAAAAATGCCGCCATGCTGTGCAGGGGCTGAGCCCGCAGCACCGCTGCGCGGTACAGGTACTCAAGGAACTGGCGAGGCTGGCGGGCAGGGTCGGGCGCGGTCAATGATGAAATCTCCTCTGGGTATTGTGCCGCCCCTTGCATTGGGCCAAGCCCCCGCACGATGAGGACAGGCCGCGCGCTACTTTTTGCCCAGTCCCAGCCGCTTTGCGCCCTCGGTGTAGACCTTGATTCGCTCAGCCATGAAGGCATCCATCTGGCTGACGCCGACGTTGACGAGTTCGAATCCGCTCTTGGCGGCGAGTTCTTTCATCTCGGGCTCTGCGTTCAGCGATGCCCACAGGTCCGACATTTTCTTGCGAGCCTCTGGCGAGGTCGATTTCGGCATACCGATCCCGCGGTAAGCGCCGTCAACCCAGTCCACCCCGAGTTCCTTGAAGGTCGGTACATCGGGCATCAGCGGATGGCGCTTTTCCATCGCGAC
>JANMBW010000257.1:0-4660 GCA_031360565.1 Polaromonas sp. | reverse complement strand
CAGCGGCACTGCATGCAACTGACGCGCTGCCTCGGGTGCAAAGGCCTGTACCACCCCGAGAATGATGGCGTACCAAAAGAAAAAGCCAAAGCACATCCATAGCGCAGGAAGGCGCAAGAAGTCAAAATTACCCGGCCCGCTGCCGCCACTGACCACGGTCCTTGGCGCAGGCGGCGGCACGGCCAGTCGTTTGTGGTAGCAGGCCAGCACGGCCAGCACGCCAAATGCCAGCAGGCCAGCAGCCATCAGCGCCACTCGCCAGGAGTAGGCCACTGTCAGGGGCAGCAGCAGAGCCGGAGCCAATGCCCAACCGAGGCTGCCAGTGATGCCATGCACGCTGTAAGCATGGCCCAAGCGCGGCGCGCTGACCCGGCGGTTGAGCAGCGTGTAATTGACCGGATGAAACACGCCATTGCCCAGTCCGCCCACCACGGCAAACCCGGCCAGCATCCAGTAACTCGTGCTCCAGGCATAGCCGAAAGCAGCCAGGCCGATCAGCGCCAGTCCACTGAACATCACCGGCAGCGGACCCAGACGATCGACCACAAAACCGGAAGCCGTCTGCACGGTGCAAGAGACCACGAAAAAAATCGTCATCAGAAAACCGAGCTCGGTGTAGCTCACGCCAAATTCGGTTTTAAGCCATGGAAAAAGCGGCGCCAGCAGTAACTGGCTGAAGTGGCTAACCAGATGGGCCATGCCCACCAAACCAATGATGCTGGCATCCTGGCGCAACGGCGCTGCATCCGGATGATTCAAGGTGCTTGCGGGGTCCATGGCGCTATCGTAATAGACCGCCCGGTTTTCAGGTGTTTAAGTTCGGGATGCCCGCTTCCCGGGACCATTCGGTTTTTGGTGCTTGAGCAGCAACGCGTCGCGCATCAGTGAAAAAACCCGCCGAAGCGGGTTTTTTACGTAGCCGCCGGATGGCCGCAGGGCTCAACCCATGTGCAAACCACCATTGAGCGAGAAGTCAGCACCCGTGGCGTAACCGCCCTCATCGGATGCAATCCACGAAATGATGGAAGCGATTTCTTCAGGCTGACCCAGGCGCTTCGCAGGCACACCCGAGACGATTTTCTCCAGCACTTCTGGCCGAATTGCCTTGACCATGTCGGTCCCGATGTAGCCCGGACTCACAGTGTTGACCGTCACGCCCTTGGACGCCACTTCCTGGGCCAGCGCCATGGTAAAGCCATGCAAGCCGGCCTTGGCGGTGGAATAGTTGACCTGACCAAACTGGCCCTTCTGGCCGTTGACGGACGAAATGTTGATGATGCGACCAAAGTTGGCAGTCACCATGTCTTCAATCACCTGTTTGGTCACATTGAACATGCTGTCGAGGTTGGTCGAAATGACGGCATCCCAGTCGGCCTTGCTCATTTTGCGGAACTGGCCATCGCGCGTGATGCCAGCGTTGTTGACCAGCACGCTGACCGGGCCATGCTCTGCCTTGACTTTTGAAAACGCCTCGACAGTGGAGTCCCAGTCGCCCACATTGCCAACCGATGCATGAAACACATAGCCCAGGGCTTTTTGCTCATCGATCCATTTAGTGAAGTCACGGGTGGGTCCGCAACCGGCAATCACGGTGAAGCCGTCTTTGGCCAGACGTTGGCAAATTGCGGTTCCGATACCGCCCATACCACCGGTGACATACGCTACTTTTTTTGACATGTTGTTCTCCTTAAAAATGTTTGTTTTGCTATCAATTAAATAGCTGCATGCACACGTAATATTTAGGCTGCAGCGTGTTTTTATCCCAAATTCAGCGTTCCAGTGTTAGGGCAACTCCCATACCGCCGCCAATACACAGGCTGGCGATGCCTTTTTTGCCGTTGCTGCGCACCATCTCGTGCAGCAAGGTGACCAGAATGCGGCAGCCGGACGCGCCAATCGGGTGGCCAATCGCAATCGCGCCGCCATTCACATTGACTTTGCTGGTGTCCCAACCCATCTCCTTGTTGACAGCGCAAGCCTGCGCCGCAAAGGCTTCGTTGATTTCCAGCACATCGAGGTCTTGTGCTTTCCAGCCAGCGCGTTGCAGCGCTTTGGTCGACGCAGGCACTGGGCCCATGCCCATGTAAGCGGGGTCCAGACCGGTGGTGGCGTAGCTGGCAATGCGGGCCAGCGGCTTGAGGCCCAGTGCGGCCGCTTTTTTAGCCGTCATGACCATCACAGCGGCAGCTCCGTCGTTCAGGCCTGAGGCGTTTCCGGCCGTGACGCCACCAGCTTTGTCAAATGCAGGGCGCAAGCCGGCCAGCCCATCCGCGCTGGTTTTGCGGTTGATGAATTCGTCTGCCGCAAACACAATCGGATCGCCTTTTTTCTGGGCAATCGAAAACGGAATGATTTCGTCCTTGAACTTGCCGGCATCCTGCGCCGCAGCGGCCTTGGTCTGGCTCGCCAGCGCCAGGGCGTCCTGGGTGGCTCGGTCAATACCGTATTTCTTGGCCACGTTCTCGGCGGTAATACCCATGTGGTACTGGTTGTAGACGTCCCACAGACCGTCAACAATCATGGTGTCGACCATTTTCCAGTCCCCCATGCGCTGACCATCACGCGAGCCATTGAGCACATGAGGTGACAAGCTCATGCTTTCCTGACCGCCGGCAATGACAATTTCGCTGTCACCGGTGGCAACCGACTGCGCGGCCAGCATGACTGCCTTCAGACCGGAGCCGCACACAGCATTGATCGTCAGACCCGGAATGCCATGAGGCAAGCCGGCCTTAAGCACCGTCTGACGCGCGGGGTTTTGACCCACGCCAGCAGTCAGCACCTGGCCCATGATGACTTCGCCAACCAGGTCCGCCGACAGGCCAGAGCGTTCGAGTACCGCCTTGACAACCGCAGCACCGAGTTCGGTGGCCGGCGTTTTGGCCAATGACCCGCCGAATTTTCCGACCGCTGTACGGCCCGCTGCAACGATAACGATATCTTCCATGTTGTCTCCTTGTGGTTAGGTTTTTTTATAAACGCTCTGATGAAAATGATGGAAATGGTGTGGCGCCCTGACGCCTCCGCCCTTCCCAACCCTGCCCTGCCCTCTCAGGCCTTTGCCTTGACGTATCGACCCGGCGCTGGTTCGGTCGCCGGGTAGCCTTTGGCGCCATAGGTTTTAGGCGCCGCCATGGACTTGCCAGCGTGACCCTTGAGCCAGTTGGACCAGTCGGTCCACCAGCTACCCGGATGCTCGGTCGCGCTTTTGAGCCAATCTGCAGACGCCGCCGGAAACTTGTTGGCGGGCAGTGTGTCGTTGGTCCAGTAGCTGCGCTTGTTTTTGGCCGGTGGATTGATCACACCGGCGATATGGCCCGAGGCACCCATGACAAAGCGCTTCTTCCCTGGCAGGATTTGGGTCGAGGCATACGCCCCGCCGATTGGCACAATGTGGTCCTCGCGTGAGCCATACAGGTACACCGGCATGGTCAGCTTGCTGAGGTCAATCTTCTCGCCGCACACCACGGTTTTACCCGGCTTCATCAGGTTGTTCTCAAAATAGGTGTTGCGCAAATACCAGCAGTAAAACGGACCGGGCAAATTGGTGGAATCGCTGTTCCAGTAGAGCAGGTCAAAAGGTGGTGGCGTTTCGCCCTTCAGATAGTTGCCCACCACGTAATTCCAGACCAGGTCGTTGGGACGCAAAAAGCTGAACGTCGAGGCCAGGTCCTGCCCCTTGAGCAATCCGCCCTGACCCATTTCACGCTCGCGCCCGCTGACTGACTGCTCATCGATAAAGATATCCAGCACACCGGTATCGGTGAAGTCGAGCAGGGACGTCAAAAGCGTGACGCTGGCCGCAGGGCTTTCACCGCGAGCCGCCAGCACCGCCAGCGCGCTGGACAAGATCGTGCCGCCCACGCAAAAGCCGAGGGTGTTGATGGTTTTGGCGCCCGTAATGTCCTGCACGACTTCAATCGCCTTGATCGCGGCGTGCTCGATGTAATCGTCCCAGGTTTTTTCGGCCATGGACTCGTCAGGATTGCGCCAGCTCACCACAAAGGTTCGGTGCCCTTGGCTGACGGCATAGCGAATCAGCGAGTTTTCGGGTTGCAGATCCAGAATATAAAACTTGTTGATGCAGGGGGGCACCATCAAGAACGGCTTTTCATAAACTTTGGCCGTCAGCGGCTTGTATTCGAGCAGCTGGAAAAACTCGTTTTCAAACACCACTGCGCCCTCGGTGGTCGCGACATTTTTACCGACCTCAAAAAGGCTTTCGTCGGTCATCGAGACATGGCCCTGCTTAATGTCGTGCATCAAGTTTTCAATTCCCTTGCCGATGCTCTCACCGCGGGTCTCGATGGCTTTTTGCTGCGCCTCGGCGTTGAGGGCCAAAAAATTGCTGGGTGCCGATGCGGCCATCCATTGCTCAACTGCAAAACGCAGGCGCGCCTTGGTTTTGGGGTCGCTTTCGGCGGCCTCCGCCAGAGCCATGAGCGTGCGTGAATGCAAAAGATAGGTGGCGGCCGCAAATCGCGACACCGGGTTGGCGTTCCAGGCTTCGGCCGAAAACCGCCGGTCTGAGGCCACGGGTAGCGCGCCCGAATCGCTGCCAGCCAACAAGCCCTGGTTCCATAAAGCACTCGCTTCGGCTATGTAGCTCTGCTGCACTTCCTGCAACCTGGCCGCGTTGAAGTGGATCGGCGGCAGGTTC
>JANMBW010000244.1:0-4167 GCA_031360565.1 Polaromonas sp. | reverse complement strand
GCGCAACCGCCGCGACGTTGAAAACCGTCTGCGCGACGCGCTGCGGCAGGACCGTGCCCGCGTGCAGTTCGGCACCATCAGCAAGTTCGGCCTGATGGAAATGAGCCGGCAGCGGCTGCGTCCTGCATTGAGTGAAGGCGCGTCGATTCCGTGCCCGCGCTGCGGTGGCTCCGGCCATATCCGCGACACAGAGAGCTCGGCATTGCAAATTCTGCGCATCATTCAAGAAGAGTCCCTGAAAGACAGCACGGCCTCGGTGCTGTGCCAGGTGCCGGTCGACGTGGCGTCTTTCTTGCTGAACGAGAAACGCTCGGAAATCAGCAAGATCGAAATGAAGCAGCGCATCAATGTGCTGCTGGTGCCCAACAAGACGCTGGAGACGCCGAACTACCGGCTGGAACGTCTGAAACATGACGATCCGCGGCTCGATGGGATTGAAGCCAGCTACAAGATGGCGGAAGAGATTGAAGACCCGACCACCGTCACTCGGCGCAACCAGGAAAAGCACAACAAGCAGGAACCCGTCATCAAGGGCGTGCTGCCCGATGCTCCGGCGCCTGCTGCGCAACCCCGCCCTGAACCGGTAGCGCCTGCCGCCATTAAAAAACCCACGCCGCAGGCTGCGCCTGTGCCGGTTGCGGCGGCGCCAGCGGAAAAAGGCTTTTTCGGTTGGATCAAAGGCCTTTTCGGCGGCGCAGAAGCGCCTGCTGCAATGCCCGCCGCCGAGCAGAAAAAGGACGAACCTGCAGGCGACGTCCGGCGCGATGGTCGAGGCGGAGAACGCAGCGATGGTCGCGGCGAGCGGGGCGGCCGCGATGGTCGCCGGGGCGGCCGCGGTCGCAGCGAAGGCCGTGGTGACAGAGGCGGCGAACGTGGCGAGCCGCGCCCCGACGGCCAGGCCGAGGGACGCCCAGGCAACCGTGGCGAAAGCCGCGGCGGTGAGGGCCGGGACCGCCGTCCGGACGGACGCGCTGAGGGTGGACGTCAAGAGCGTCCGGCCGGCGAAAGCCGGATGGACGCGACGCCACGCCAGGATGCTCGCAGCGACTCCCAGAACCGAAACGAAGGACGTGAGCCTAGAGAACCACGTGAACCGCGTGAACCGCGTGCAGAGGGCCAGCGCGAAGGCAATCGTGAAGGCGGCCGCCCCGAGCGGCCACGCCGCGAACGGGGTGAACGCAGTGAGCGTGGCGAGCGCAGCCCGCGCGACGCCGCCGAGCAGGATCTGGCCCTGGCCAATCAGGCGGCCATGGCAGCTGCCATGGGTGGCGGTGGCGGCGAGCCCGAGCAGGACCGACCCGCTCGCGACAGTGGTCGCGATGGACGCCGCGACCGCAACGGGCGTCGCAATGAACGGCAAACGGAGCGCACCGATGGCGAGAATGCTGTTGTGGACGATCGCGTCGTGCATCAGTCGGCTAACCCGGTCGATGCCCCACGTCCTGTGACCCTCGATGCGGACAGTCAGGCGGCAAATATCGCCCCTGCCGGCCAGTCAGCGGACCCGATCGAGGAACAGCGCCAACCCCGCGAACGCCGCAGCCGTGACCGCAACGGTCGCGAACGCCGGGAACGCGGTGAAGGTGGCGCTCCCGCCGTGAATTCAGAGTCAGATATGGCTCCAGTCCAGGCAGAACCTGAGCAGATTGCTATTAACTTAATAGCAAACGAGCCGAAGGCAGAAGCTGGCCCGCCGACCGTCTCGGGTTCTACTTCGGCAGCTCCCGTGGCAGCGATGGCTTCCAGCACCGCGTTGCCAAAAGTTCAATCCTATGAATTGCCACTGCAAGACCTGGCTCAGGTCGCTCAGGCCTCAGGCTTGCAGTGGGTCAACTCGGATGCCAGCAAGATTGAAGAGGCGCAAGCCGCGATCGCTGCCGAAGTCAAACCCGTGCACGCACCCCGCGAGCGCCCCGCCATCGTCGTCTCGAACGAAGGTCCGCTGGTGCTGGTTGAAACCCGGCGTGACCTGGGCACCCTACCATTGCCGTTTGAACGTTCAGCGAGCTGAGATGACCCGCTACGGCGACTGGCCAGGCGGCCCCGCCGTGTGATCGAGAAAGCAAAAAGGCCCGCATGCGGGCCTTTTTCTTTGCCTATGCTGGCACGCTTACAACTGCGCAGCCTGCTGGTACGCGTGGGCGGCAGCCGCCGCATCCTCACGCTGCTCGGCAAGCTGGGCCAGAGCGCGCCAGGCGCTGCGGTGCAGGCCCGGATCCTGCAAGCCCATGGCAGCCTGCGAAAGCAGTTGACCGGCCTTGCCCCAAAGCTGGCGGCTCATGCAGGCCATGCCTGCCAGATACTGCAAATTGGCATCCCGGGGGTCACTCCGCTGGGCACCTTCAATGCGCGCTAGCCAGGTGGCGTCAAGCGACTCAAAGCTGGCCTCGAGGACTCGAATCATCTTGATACGCAGACTGTCGCTAAGCCTTGAACCCGGCTGAACAGACTGCTCCCAGATGCGCAGCAGCCAGCTGCGAGCCAGCGCGACGTCTCCGTGCAGTGCCATCAGACGGGAGGCAGCGTGGACGACCAGTTCCGGCATCTCCCGCTCACTGTCGTCGAGCGAAAACCAGGCCCGCTCCAGCTGCGCCGGGTCATGCGCATCGTTGAGCAGCTCCAGCGCCAGGCCGCGCACCAGGCTGCGTGCCGCGTCAGGCGAGAACGCCCGGTGCTTGGCCAGCAGGCGCGCTGTCTCCAGCGCCTGCGAGGTCTGCCTGAGCAGGCGGGTGGCGAGCAGTTTCAGGCGCAGCGCCAGGGTACGGCGCACGGCACCCTGCGGCAACTGATTGAGCCATTCCAGCGCAGCGTCTGGGTCCTGGTCATCCAGCGCCCAGCGGGCGGCTCGAAAATGCACACCCTCCCGGACCTCCTGGGCATGGCGCGGTGTGGAGCTTTCCAGAGCGGCCTGCAAATGCTGCTCGCGCAAGGGCCGGTTTTGAAGCGACTGGGCACTTTCGGCCACCAGCAGGTGTGCCAGCGACTGCAACTGACTGGCGCGGCTGGCGCTGTGGCCACTGACCTGCCCTGCCAACGGGCCGGACGGCCCGGTGATCTGACTCAGGCTTTTCTCCTGGGCCAGCGCATTTTGCGCAGATTTGGTGGCGCGGATGTAGCGCCCCGCCAACTGATGCGCCAGCGCGTCCATCAATGAGGCGTACATGGCCCGCTCTTTTTGCTGGGCACGCCAGCGTCTGGCTTCCATCGGCAGCGAAAACACCGCCGACAGAGCCCGAAGCGCTGCATAGAGCAGCACAAACAGGCCGGCCAGCAACAGCAGACTGAGGTTCAATGACAGGTCGATCCGGTGCGGTGGCCAGAAAAGCGTGACCACCGCCTGGTTGTTTCCGGCAAACAGCGCACTCGCGGTCGCCACGGCGAACAGGGCGAGAAGCCATAAAGCGGCGCGCATCGTGTGGACCGTTGTCGGGTTAGCGACCCGCCGCAGCGGTGGCCAGCGCCGACAGGCTCTCGTCGAGTCGCGGCAGCTCACCGGTTTTTAGCTGACCCTGTATTTGCTGCAGCAACTGCACAGCGGTCTGGGTTTTGCGGGATACCGGGTCGAAGTACTTGCCCAGCCAGACCCCAGCGCTCACCAGATCAGCCCGAGCGCTATCGATCTGGCGCGACAACAAACCCATGCGGGCGTTCAGCAGCCTGAGCTTGAGATTCTCGCGCAGGAAAAACGCCTGCTCGGGTGACAGCAGCGCTGCCTCCGGGTGGTCAATGCGGCTCACGCGCAGCAACTTGCCGGCATCATCCTGCAAAGCAGTGACCAGACGTTGCCACCAGCCAGCCAGTGCCAGCTTGTCCAGCCACAGCATCCAGGTGCTGTCCGACTGAGTCGGACTGTTCGCGCCAGATTTTGAAGCCGAGGCGGGTCGTGCTCCGGACGTCGGTGCCGACTGGCTCATCAACATCGCGTTAGCGATGGGCAACTCGTCGGTCAGCCGGCCCAACTCGTCGAGTTTGATCAGCAACTGGGGCACGTCGTTGACCGTGGCCGCCTTGATGCGATCGAGGTCTTTCGCCAACGCCCGCTGCAAGGGATTGAGTCGCGGCTGGGCAGCGCGCGTCAAACGCTGTTCTGCCGATTTCAAGGCTGCGATGAGAGGCTCGGCGCTGCCGGCCAATTGCGCTTGTTGCTGGGCCAACCGCAAGGCCGAC
>JANMBW010000171.1:0-4052 GCA_031360565.1 Polaromonas sp. | reverse complement strand
CATTCGCCTATGTTCCATCAGTGCGAAGGCCTATGGATTGGCGAGAACGTGAGCTTCAAGGACTTGAAGTTTGTCTTCACCAATTTCTGCCGCACTTTTTTCGAAAGTGATGACCTGGTTTTGCGTTTTCGACCGAGCTTTTTCCCCTTTACGGAGCCTAGTGCAGAGATTGACATCCAGTTTCAAACTGGTCCGCTTGCAGGCCGCTGGCTTGAGGTAGCAGGCTCGGGCCAGGTGCACCCGAATGTGGTGCGCAACATGGGGCTGGACCCTGAAAAATACATTGGCTTCGCTTTTGGGATGGGGCCAGACCGGCTGACCATGCTGCGTTATGGTGTGAATGACCTGCGACTTTTCTTTGATGGCGATATTCGCTTTCTGTCGCAATTCCAGTCGTAAGCAAGCCATTAAAACAAGAAGAACTACTAGGCATCAACATGCAATTCCCAGAATCCTGGTTGCGCGAATTCTGCAACCCACCTCTCACCACAGAGCAACTTGCTGAAACGCTCACGATGGCGGGTTTGGAGGTGGAAGAGTTGAGGGCGGTAGCGCCACCCTTCACCAAAGTTGTCGTGGGTGAAATCATCGAAGCTGTCAAACATCCTAATGCCGACAAACTGCGCGTGTGTCAGGTTGACGTGGGACAGGGCGAGCTGCTCAACATCGTTTGCGGCGCACCCAATGCCAGGCCGGGGATCAGGGTGCCTTGCGCGCTGGTGGGCGCTGAGCTGCCACCGGGCGCGGACGGTAAACCTTTCCTGATCAAGACAGGTCAGCTCCGCGGAGTGGAAAGCCAGGGCATGTTGTGCTCTGCGCGCGAACTCAAATTATCTGAAGACCATGGCGGTTTGCTTGAATTGGCGATCGATGCGCCGTTGGGCATGAACATTCGCGAGCACTTGAGGCTCGACGACACCCTGATGACGCTCAAGCTCACCCCCAACCTTGCGCATTGCCTCAGTGTGCGCGGCGTCGCGCGTGAGGTCGCTGCACTGACTGGCGCACCGCTCAAGGCAACCGAGATTCCTAAAGTGCCGGTGACTGACGCGACGCGACTGCCGGTGAAAATCAGTGCGCCTGATTTGTGTGGTCGCTTCTCCGGCCGGGTACTGCGTAACGTCAACACCAAGGCCGCGACGCCCGCGTGGATGGTGGACCGCCTGGCGCGTTGTGGCCAGCGCAGCGTGACGGCGTTGGTGGATATTTCCAACTACGTGATGTTTGAGCTAGGTCAGCCCTCGCATATCTTTGACCTCGATAAGATTCGCGGCGGACTGGATGTGCGCTGGGGTAAAGCTGGCAAATCACTGAAGCTCCTGAATGGCAATACCGTATCGGTAGATGAAAACGTTGGCGTGATTGCCGACGAGACCCAAGTCGAATCCCTGGCCGGCATCATGGGCGGCGATGCGACTGCTGTGTCGGACGACACCATGCATGTGTATGTTGAAGCCGCCTTTTGGTGGCCCAAAGCGATTGCCGGGCGCTCGCGCCGTTATAACTTTTCAACCGATGCTGGTCATCGCTTCGAGCGTGGCGTAGACCCAGAGCAAACCGTCGACCATCTTGAACGTATCACCCAACTCATCATCGATATTTGCGGCACGCCAGAGACGGTGTGCGGCGCAGTAGACGATCTTCAGGTCAACATGCCCGTGGCGAAACCCGTCACCCTGCGCGTGGCACGTGCCGAAAAAGTCATCGGTATGCCGTTGAGCCAGTCGCAGTGCCTGGGGGCGCTTCAGCGCCTGGGTTTAGCAGTTGTGGAAGGTGAGGGCATCCTGACGGTCACCCCACCCAGCCACCGATTTGACCTGCAAATTGAGGAAGACCTGATTGAGGAAGTTGTGCGCATGGTCGGGTACAACAACCTGCCCGCGACGCCGCCTCTGGCACCCATCGTCGCCCGAATCCGTCCCGAGGCTGAACGTGGCCCGTTTGCTGTGCGTCGCATGCTGGCCTCCCTCGGCTACCAGGAGACCATCAATTTCAGCTTTGTTGAAGAGCGATGGGAGCATGAGCTTGCTGGCAATCCCAATCCCATCTGGCTGCTTAATCCCATCGCCAGCCAGATGAGCGTGATGCGCTCGTCGCTTTTGGCATCGTTGTTACAGGCTCTTAAATTTAACCTCGACCGCAGAGCGTCGCGTGTGAACCTGTTTGAAGTGGGTCGGGTGTTTTTGCGTGACCCTGACAGCCTCAACACGGACACTACGGTCGCCGGCTTTCACCAACCCATGCGCGTAGCCGGCGTGGCTTATGGGCCTCGTGCGCCGTTGCAGTGGAGTGAGCCAGAAAAAACGGTCGACTTCTTTGACATCAAAGCAGACGTGGAAGCCTTGCTTGCGCCGCTTCAAGCCGAGTTTGTCCCCTTTGATCATCCGGCCATGCACCCTGGGCGCTGCGCCCAGGTTTTGATAAATGGCCATTCCATTGGCGTCGTGGGCGAATTGCATCCGCGGTGGCGACAGTCAAACGAACTGCCCGTCGCCCCGCTGCTGTTTGAGTTGGATCTTGAAGCGGTGCTCGCGCGTCGGGTCCCGCAGTTTATGCCGGTCAGCAAGTTGCAAGCAGTTGAACGCGACCTTGCCGTGATTGTTCCCGAGCACGCGACCTATGCTGAATTGATGGCATGTATTCATGGCGGCGACTCCCCGGGTTTTCTCAGGAGCGCGACCCTCTTTGATATTTATCGGCCACAGCCGGGAAGATCCAGCCTGGATGCGGGCGAAAAAAGCCTCGCGATACGCTTGGTGCTTTCCAGTGACGCCACTACACTGACCGAAACCGACATCGAATTGGCTCTGGCTGGGGTTTTGGCTAATCTCACGCGTGATTTGCAAGCTCGCTTGCGGACCTGAAAATCTAAAAAAATAGCGATCTGGAGGAGCAAGCGGATGGAATTTTCGATCGAAAGTCTGGAAACGCCAGCATTGACCAAAGCCCATCTGGCGGAACTGCTGTTCGAGCAAATCGGGCTCAACAAGCGCGAATCCAAGGACATGATCGACGCGTTTTTTGATCTCATCTCCGATAGCCTCGTTGAGGGCCATGACGTCAAAATTTCTGGTTTTGGCAACTTCCAGATTCGTACCAAGGCGCCTCGACCCGGCCGTAATCCGCGCACCGGCGAGGCGATTCCCATCGACGCGCGTCGTGTGGTGACTTTTCATGCAAGTCACAAGCTTAAAGATCAAATTCAGGGCGATGCCACTGAAGTCTGAGTTGACTGTTCAACTCCTTGGGAAATGTAACGCTGCGCCTGAGTCCACGGTGTTGTTAGAAAATGTCAATTGTGTGACAACACAACACATTGCAAAAAAGCTCGATAACACTTTGCACTAAGTTTAGACTTAGAGTAGATTTGCAGGTTTCGGCCTTAGCGTATTGATTTAATTGGAGAATTCTCTTCCACCTATTCCTGCGAAGCGCTATTTCACCATCGGTGAAGTCAGTGACTTGTGCGGCGTCAAACCTCATGTGCTTCGTTATTGGGAGCAAGAGTTTACGCAACTACGCCCCATGAAGAGGCGCGGCAATCGCCGTTATTACCAGCACCACGAGGTTCTGATGATTCGCAGAATCCGGGACTTGCTCTATGACCAGGGCTTCACCATCAGCGGCGCCCGCAACAAGTTGCATGAGATCGTTCAGGTTGAGAGCGACAAGTTGCGCAACGGTGAAGTCATGCTGGACGGCGTGGATGTGATTGAGGGACTTGATTCAGTACTCGATGACTTCAGCGACTCCACCGATTTTGAAGACAGCGAGTCAGCTCTTGACAGCGCCGTCGATTTACCGCACGGTAATTTGGCCCAACAGAGACTTCAATTGGTCCGTCGCGAATTGTTTGAAATCCGCGATCTACTGAGCGCTACGCACTAACGCTCACCGCGTATACTCACGTGTTCGGTGTGTGGCGCAGCCTGGTAGCGCACTTGCATGGGGTGCAAGGGGTCGAAGGTTCGAATCCTTTCACACCGACCACATGAATCAAGGACTTAGCGTCGAAAGACACTAAGTCCTTTCTTCTTTCTAATTCCGATTTG
>JANMBW010000164.1:0-1951 GCA_031360565.1 Polaromonas sp. | reverse complement strand
CCCAATGGAGTCAGTGGGGTTTAACCCACTTCAGCGCAAGTTGTAAAACGCTGCCCGGCCCGGGTAGGACGCGACGTCGCCCAGGTCTTCCTCGATGCGCAACAGCTGGTTGTATTTGGCGGTACGGTCCGAGCGTGACATGGAGCCGGTCTTGATCTGACCCGCATTGGTGCCCACAGCGATGTCGGCAATGGTGGTGTCTTCGGTCTCGCCCGAACGGTGCGATATGACCGCGGTGTAGCCCGCGCGCTTGGCCATTTCGATGGCAGCGAAAGTTTCGGTCAAGGTGCCGATCTGGTTAATTTTGATCAGGATGGAATTGGCCACACCCATGTCTATGCCTTGCTTGAGGATTTTGGTGTTGGTGACAAACAGGTCGTCACCGACCAGCTGTACTTTTTTACCCAGGCGTTCGGTCAATATCTTCCAGCCGTCCCAGTCTCCTTCGGCCATACCGTCCTCGATGCTGATGATGGGGTATTTGTCGACCCAGGTCGACAGGATGTTGGTCCACTCGGTGGCGTCCAGGCTCAGTCCCTCGCTGCCCAGAACGTACTTGCCATCTTTGTAAAACTCGCTGGCGGCGCAGTCCAGGCCCAGCGCAATCTGCTCGCCGGCGATGAAGCCGGCCTTGTCGATGGCCTGCAGAATCATCTGAATGGCGGCTTCATGGTTGGGCACATTGGGGGCAAAGCCGCCTTCGTCGCCGACCGCAACGCTCATGCCTTTTTCGTGCAGAATTTTCTTGAGCGCTTGGAAGACTTCCGCGCCGTAGCGTACCGCTTCGCGAAAGCTGGGTGCGCCGACCGGAATGATCATCAGCTCCTGGAGGTCGAGATTGTTGTTGGCATGCGCGCCGCCGTTGACGACGTTCATCATGGGCACCGGCATTTGCATCGCGCCACTGCCGCCGAAATAGCGGTAAAGCGGAAGGCCCGCTTCTTCAGCAGCGGCGCGCGCGACGGCCATGCTGACGGCCAGGGTGGCATTGGCCCCCAGCCTGGATTTGTTGTGCGTGCCATCCAGGTCGATCAGCGTGCGGTCCAAAAAAGCTTGCTCGCTGGCATCCAGGCCGAGTACGGCCTCCGAAATCTCGGTATTGATATGCTCCACAGCCTTTAAAACGCCTTTGCCCAGGTAGCGACCCAGGTCGTTGTCCCGCAATTCGATGGCTTCGCGCGAACCGGTGGAGGCGCCAGACGGCACGGCCGCACGGCCCATCACACCCGACTCCAGCAACACATCGCATTCGACTGTAGGGTTGCCTCGGCTGTCGAGAATTTCGCGACCCACGATATCAACAATTGCGCTCATTTATGCTCTTTCAAAAATCAATCAAATACAAAAGTTTTTAAAGCTTGGCGCTGGCTACGCATCAAAGCTGTTTTCCAGGAAACCGTTTTTCTTGGTCACCCTGTCGAGTTCAAGCAGCGTTTCAAGCAGGGCCTTCATATGCTTAAGGGGAACGGCATTGGGGCCGTCGCTCATGGCTTTGGCCGGGTCGGGGTGGGTCTCCATGAAAAGGCCTGCCACGCCCACTGCCACCGCAGCTCTGGCAAGGACTGGCACCATGTCACGCTGACCACCACTGGTCGTGCCTTGGCCGCCAGGCAATTGAACCGAATGTGTCGCATCGAACACCACTGGCGCACGGGTCTCGCGCATGATGGCCAGACTGCGCATGTCGGAGACCAGGTTGTTGTAGCCAAAGCTCACGCCACGCTCGCAGGCCATGAAACGATCTTCGTCCAGTCCTTTTTCACGGGCCGCAGCGCGCGCTTTGTCGATGACATTTTTCATGTCACCCGGCGCCAGAAACTGGCCCTTTTTGATGTTGACCGGTTTGCCAGACTGGGCGACTGCGTGAATGAAGTCGGTTTGACGGCATAAAAATGCAGGCGTCTGCAGGACGTCCACCACCGCTGCAACGCTTGCGATATCGGTTTCGGAG
>JANMBW010000145.1:0-3921 GCA_031360565.1 Polaromonas sp. | reverse complement strand
GCAAATCTTGGCGATGAAGCGACCGTCGCTGGTGCCGCCTGTGGTGGACAACTCGGTCACCACACCGGTTTCAAGCTTTTTGGCACCGCGCACGGCCTCCACCAGTTCGCCAGGTGTGGTCAAAAAGGGCAGGCCACCTATCGTCCATTTCAGATCGTAATCAAGCTGGTGGGCGTCGAGTACTGCTTGCAGGCGCTGCTGCAGGCTCTCAGGTGTCGATTCGGTACAAAAGCGGAAATTGAAGTCCACCACCAGTTCGCCGGGGATGATGTTGGACGCGCCGGTACCGCCGTGAATATTCGACACCTGCCAGCTGGTGGCGGGGAAGAACGCATTGCCATGGTCCCATTCGGTCGCCACCAGTTCGGCCAGGGCGGGCGCAAACAGGTGCATCGGATTTTTCGCCAGGTGCGGGTAAGCAATATGGCCTTGCACGCCCTTGACGGTCAGCTTGCCGCTCAGGGTACCGCGCCGGCCGTTTTTAATCATGTCGCCCAGCTGGACGACAGAGGTCGGTTCACCCACGATGCAGTAATCGAGCACTTCGCCACGGTCCTTGAGCCGCTGACACACCACCGCAGTCCCGTCGGTAGACGGGCCTTCCTCGTCGCTGGTGATCAAAAAGGCGATGGACAGATTGGGCTGGGGGTGTGCGGCCAGAAACTCTTCAACCGCGACCACCATGGCAGCAATCGAAGTCTTCATGTCGGCCGCGCCACGTCCATACAAGAGCCCGTCCCTGTGAGTCGGCGTGAACGGATGGCTGTGCCATTGTTCGAGCGGGCCGGTCGGCACCACGTCGGTATGGCCAGCAAACACCAAGGTTTTGACGGTCGGCAGATTTGCTATTGAATAAATAGCAGATTCCGTAGACGATTCGGGCGCTGCAGGCCTGGAACCCTTGAATTTTGCCCACAGGTTGCTGACCCGGAAGTGCTCTGGCCCGTCCAATGTGATCTCGCAATCAAAACCCAGACGGGTCAGCCTGTCGGCGAGGATGCGTTGGCAATCGGCATCGTTGGGTGTGACCGACTGGCGCGAGATGAGTTGTTCGGCCAGTTGCAGCGTGCTCGCCATCAGTGTTTCACATCCAGTGTGATTTCTGTGAACGAAGGTTCTTCGTCCTGCTCTTCTTCTGCCGTCGCCGCAGCGGCTTTCGCCGCAACATGAAAGTCGTTTTCCAGGCGCCACATCAGATTGGTAGGCGAATCAGCGTGCAGGATGCCTTCCTTGCGGCTGACAACACCAGCAGCAATCATTTTGGCGATGTCCTGCTCAAAGGTCTGGGAACCCTCGGCCATGGATTTTTCCATCGCTTCCTTGACGCCCGAGAAGTCGCCTTTTTCAATCAGTTCGGCAATCAGTTTGGTGTTGAGCATCACTTCCACGGCTGGCGTACGGCTGCCCCCTTCGGTCCGCAGCAGGCGCTGCGACACGATGGCTTTGAGGGCTGCTGACAGGTCGCCAAGCATGGTGTTGCGCACTTAGACCGGGTAAAAACTCAAGATGCGGTTCAGCGCCTGATAGCTGTTGTTGGCGTGCATGGTGGCCAGACACAGATGCCCGGACTGCGCATAGGCAATTGCCGCCGACATGGTTTCACGGTCGCGGATCTCGCCAATCAGAATCACATCCGGTGCCTGCCGCAATGCGTTTTTTAGCGCCACCTGCAGCGATTGTGTGTCGCTGCCGACTTCGCGCTGGTTGACCACCGATTTCTTGTTGACAAACAAAAACTCGACCGGGTCTTCAATCGTCAGGATGTGGCCGGTGGTGGTGTCATTGCGGTAGTCCATCATGGAGGCCAGCGTGGTGCTTTTGCCGGCACCGGTGGCACCCACCATCAGCAGCAAACCGCGCTTTTCCATGATCAGATCGGCCAGGATGGAGGGCAGCTTCAAGCTGTCCAGCGGCGGAATGACACTCGGTATGAAGCGGATGACCGCTGCGTAACTGCCGCGCTGCCTGAAGCCACTGATGCGAAAGTTGCCCACACCGGCTACCGGCAAGGCCATGTTGAGCTCGCCGATCTCCTGTAGTTCTTCAATCCTCGCCGGCGGCAGCACTTCAGACAAGAGCTGCAGCGGCGCTTCAGACGGCAAAAGCTGACTGTTGATGGGCAGGGCCAGACCATTGATCCGGATCATGGCAGGCGAATGAGCAGACAGGTAAACGTCAGACGCCTTTTTATCGGCCATCAGATGCAAAATTCTTTCCATCGTGCTCATGTTCAGTCCTCTTGAGTCAAAGTAGCTCTGAACTCAGCAGGGGCCGCGGAACCGGCTTTGCCGGGCCGCAGGCGCAGCGCCCCCTCGGGGGGCAGCGTGCTACGCGAAGCGAGGAGCGTGGGGGCCATCTTTCACTCACGCAGCAAGTCATTCAGGCTGGTGGTGGACCGTGTTTTGGCGTCCACTTTTTTGACAATCACGGCGCAATACATCGAGTACTTGCCACCCGCTTTGGGCAGGTTGCCGGACACCACCACCGATCCCGCCGGAATCCGGCCATAGCTGACGGTGTCGAGTTCGCGGTCATAAATCGGCGTGCTCTGGCCGATGTAGACGCCCATCGAGATCACCGAGTTTTCTTCAACAATCACGCCTTCGACCACTTCAGAGCGGGCGCCGATGAAGCAGTTGTCCTCGATGATGGTCGGGCTCGCCTGCACGGGTTCCAGTACGCCGCCCAGGCCCACGCCACCGGACAGGTGCACGTTGTTACCAACCTGAGCGCAGCTGCCTACCGTGGCCCAGGTGTCGACCATGGTGCCTTCACCGACCCAGGCACCGATGTTGACGTAGCTGGGCATCAATATTGCCCCTCTAGCGATAAAGCTGCCGCGGCGCGCCACCGCGGGCGGTACCACGCGCACGCCGGTTTCGCGCATTTCAGCTTCGCTCAGGTGGGCAAACTTGGTTTTGACCTTGTCAAAAAAAGCCAAATCACCGGCACGCATGAGTTCGTTGTCATGCAAGCGAAAGCTCAACAACACGGCCTTTTTAATCCACTGGTGGGTGGTCCATTGGCCCACGCCCTGACGGGTGGCGACACGGATTTTTCCGCTGTTGAGCTCCGAAATGGTGTGGCCCACCGCTTCAACCACCTCCTTGGGCGCGGTTTTGGGAGACAGGCTGGCCCGGGTCTCCCAGGCGGCATCGATGGTGGCTTGCAGATTGTCTGGTGTCATGGGAGTCTTGTTCAGCTTTTGGAGTGGATAAAGGAAACGATTCTTTCGGCGGCTTCAACGCATTCGGCGGTTTCGGCCACCAGGGCCATGCGAATCCGCCCAGCGCCCGGGTTATGGCCCTGCGCTTTTCTGGCCAGGTAGCTGCCAGGCAGAACCACCACATTGTAGAGAGCGAGCAATTCGCGAGAGAACGCGGCATCGTCGCCCTTGAACACCTCCGGCACAGCCGCCCACAGGTAAAATCCGGCATCCGGCAACGCCACGTCCATGACCGATGCAAGCAGCGGCGTGACACGGGCAAATTTTTCCCGGTACAGCGCGCGGTTGCTGACAACATGCGCCTCGTCGGCCCAGGCGGCCACGCTGGCGGCCTGCACGATCGGGCTCATGGCGCTGCCGTGGTAAGTGCGGTAGAGCAAAAAGGGTTTGATCAAGGCCGCATCGCCAGCGACAAAACCGCTGCGCAAACCGGGCACATTGCTGCGCTTGGACAGGCTGGTCAGGGCAATCAGATTTTTGAAATCATGCCGCCCGAGTTGCGAGGCCGCCTGCAAGCTGCCGAGTGGCGGCTCATCGCGAAAGTAGATTTCGCTGTAGCACTCGTCAGATGCAATGACAAAACCAAATCGGTCGCTCAACTCGAACAGCAGCTCCCACTCGTCCAGGCCCATCACCGATCCTGCGGGGTTGCCAGGCGAGCAGACAAACAGCAATTGTGTTTTGGCCCAAACCGC
>JANMBW010000143.1:0-4751 GCA_031360565.1 Polaromonas sp. | reverse complement strand
ACCGCCGTGGTCAGCTTGACTGCCGGCACGATGTTTTTGATGTGGCTGGGCGAGCAGATCACCGAGCGTGGCTTGGGTAACGGCATTTCCATTTTGATCTTCGCCGGAATCGCGGCGGGTCTGCCTAGCGCCATGGGCGGTTTGCTGGAATTGGTGCGCACCGGCGCCATGAGCATTTTGGTGGCGGTGGTGATTGTCGCCGTCGTGGTGTTGGTGACCTACTTCGTGGTATTCGTGGAACGTGGGCAACGGAAAATTCTCGTGAACTATGCGAGACGACAGGTCGGAAACAAAGTCTATGGTGGTCAGTCGTCACATTTGCCGCTGAAGTTGAACATGGCTGGCGTGATTCCTCCGATTTTTGCATCGTCGATTATTTTGTTGCCCGCGACGGTGGTCGGTTGGTTTAGCACGGGAGAAAGCATGCGCTGGTTGAGAGACATCGCCAGCACACTGACGCCGGGGCAGCCGATATATGTGTTGCTGTATGCCAGCGCGATCGTATTTTTCTGTTTTTTCTACACGGCACTGGTGTTTAACAGCCGAGAAACAGCGGACAACTTGAAAAAGAGCGGCGCGTTCATTCCCGGTATTCGGCCGGGTGACCAGACTGCGCGCTACATCGACAAAATTTTGGTGCGTCTGACGCTGGCCGGCGCGGTTTACATCACCTTTGTGTGTTTGCTGCCTGAGTTTTTGATTTTGAAGTACAACGTGCCGTTTTATTTTGGCGGTACCTCACTGATGATCATCGTGGTGGTGACCATGGATTTTATGGCCCAGGTGCAGAACTACATGATGTCGCAACAGTATGAATCGCTGCTCAAGAAGGCCAACTTCAAGACGTCATTAGGCGGTTAAGTAGCTATCAGGTTTTGTTTGGTGTAGTTTGGTGTAAGCAGCACTGCAGAGAAATTTAGGAGAAAGCAATGAGAGTTTCAGCTTCCGTCAAGAAAATTTGCCGCAACTGCAAAGTCATCCGCCGCAAGGGTGTTGTTCGCGTGATCTGCACAGATCCGCGCCATAAACAACGCCAAGGCTGATTCAAAGAGTTTTAGAGGACGAACATGGCCCGTATCGCTGGTATCAATATTCCGCCGCAGCAACATGCTGAAATCGGCTTGACTGCAATCTTCGGCATTGGCCGTACGCGCGCACGCAAAATCTGCGAAGCCTGCGACATCGCCTACTCGAAGAAGGTCAAGGACCTGACTGACGGCGACCTGGAAAAGATTCGCGACCAGATCGCGTTGTTCACTATTGAGGGTGACCTGCGTCGGGAAACCACGATGAACATCAAGCGCCTGATGGACATTGGTTGCTACCGGGGGTTTCGCCACCGCCGTGGTCTTCCGATGCGCGGTCAGCGCACGCGAACCAATGCTCGCACCCGCAAGGGTCCGCGCAAGGCCGCAGCTTCTCTGAAGAAATAATTAAGAGGTTCCCATGGCTAAGTCACCAAGCAACACCGCAGCACAGCGCGTCCGAAAAAAAGTCCGTAAAAACGTGGCTGACGGCATCGCGCACGTTCACGCCTCTTTTAACAACACCATCATCACCATCACTGACCGTCAGGGCAATGCGCTGTCTTGGGCATCGTCGGGCGGACAGGGCTTCAAGGGCTCTCGTAAATCGACGCCCTTTGCTGCACAGGTTGCTTCTGAAGTTGCCGGTCGTGCTGCGATTGAGCAAGGCATCAAAAATTTGGATGTCGAAATCAAGGGTCCTGGTCCTGGTCGCGAATCGTCGGTTCGTGCATTGGGCGCCCTCGGCATCCGGATCAATTCGATTGCCGACGTGACCCCAGTCCCGCACAACGGTTGCCGTCCCCAAAAGCGCCGTCGCATCTGATCCCGTTGTCTTGCCGGCTGGGGTGCTTTGTGCAACCCGGCGGGCAAGACTTTTAAACCAAGCCCACCGCCGTTAGGTCAAACTTCAACGTTTAGGCCGAAGGCTCCTGCAGCAATGCAGCAGATGACAAAAGGAAATACAAGTGGCACGTTACCTCGGCCCCAAGGCCAAACTGTCCCGTCGCGAAGGCACGGACCTCTTTTTAAAGAGCGCGCGTCGAGCGATTGCCGACAAAGCGAAATTCGACTCCAAGCCAGGCCAGCATGGTCGCACCTCTGGTACCCGCACGTCAGACTTTGGTCTGCAGTTGCGTGAAAAACAGAAAGTCAAGCGTATGTACGGCGTGCTGGAGAAGCAGTTCCGTCGGTACTTTGAAGAAGCCGATCGCCGCAAGGGCAACACCGGTGCCAACCTGTTGTTCATCCTGGAGTCACGGTTGGACAATGTGGTTTACCGCATGGGCTTTGGCTCGACCCGCGCTGAAGCACGTCAGCTGGTGTCGCACAAGGCCATCACGGTCAACGGCGGTTCGGTCAATATTCCGTCGTACATGGTCAAGGCCGGCGACGTCATTGCTGTGCGTGACAAATCGAAGAAGCAAACCCGTGTGACGGAAGCGCTGGAGCTTGCCAAACAGGTGGGTATGCCGTCCTGGGTGGATGTGAATGCCGACAAGGGTGAAGGCACTTTCAAGAAAACGCCTGATCGCGACGAATTTGCCGCTGACGTCAACGAATCGTTGATCGTCGAGCTCTATTCACGCTAATTTTTCGTTCCTGTGGCACGGATTTCCGTTGCCGCAGGTTCTGCTTCGCCGGCCTTATCGGTGTAACGAGCCGAGGGTATTGAGAGGAAGATTGCATGCAGACTAATTTACTGAAACCAAAAACCATTAACGTTGAGCAGTTGAGCGCCAACCGAGCAAAAGTCACGCTTGAGCCATTTGAGCGTGGCTACGGGCACACCCTGGGCAATGCGCTTCGCCGTGTTTTGCTGTCTTCCATGGTCGGTCATGCCGCCACCGAGGTGACCATCGCTGGTGTGCTGCACGAGTACTCCTCCATTGATGGGGTGCAAGAGGATGTCGTGAACATCTTGTTGAACCTGAAGGGCGTGGTGTTCAAACTTCACAATCGCGATGAAGTGACCATCAGCCTGCGCAAGGATGGTGCCGGCCCCGTGACGGCTGCTGATATTCAGACACCGCATGACGTTGAAATCATCAACCCGGAACATGTCATTGTTAACCTGTCGCACGGCGGGAAAATCGACATGCAAATCAAGGTTGAAAACGGTCGTGGTTATGTTCCCGGAACGGTACGCCGCTACGGTGACGAGTCGACCAAATCGATCGGCCGCATTGTTCTTGACGCGTCCTTTTCGCCAGTCAAGCGCGTGAGCTACACCGTGGAAAGCGCCCGGGTGGAGCAGCGTACTGACCTCGACAAACTGGTGCTTGAGATTGAAACCAACGGCGCAGTGACGGCAGAAGACGCGGTTCGCGCATCGGCCAAGATTCTTGTTGAACAGCTTGCCGTGTTCGCCCAGCTTGAGGGCAATGAGCTTGCTGCGTTTGACACGCCTGTCCAGCGCAGCTCACAACAGTTTGACCCTATCCTGCTTCGTCCGGTGGACGAACTGGAACTCACAGTTCGCTCTGCAAACTGTTTGAAAGCCGAGAATATTTATTACATTGGCGACTTGATTCAGCGTACCGAAAATGAGTTGCTCAAGACGCCGAATTTGGGCCGCAAATCGCTTAACGAAATCAAGGAAGTCTTGGCTTCCCGCGGTTTGACGCTGGGCATGCGACTTGAAAGCTGGCCACCAGTCGGACTAGACAAGCATTAACGGAAGTAGATCATCTCTAGCGAGATGACGCACGGGCAGTACCTGATACGGCTGCCTGATTATTAAAAAGGAAATTACCATGCGACACGGACACGGACTACGTAAACTTAACCGCACCACCGAGCATCGGCTTGCCATGTTGCGCAATATGATGAATTCGCTGCTTCAGCACGAAGCCATCAAAACGACCTTGCCCAAGGCCAAGGAATTGCGCCGGGTCGTTGAACCCATGATCACTTTGGCTAAAGAGCCCACGCTGGCCAACAAACGGCTGGCATTTGACCGTCTGCGTGATCGCGATATGGTGGTCAAGCTTTTTGCAGAACTGGGTCCCCGTTATAAAGCGCGTCCTGGGGGCTACACCCGTATCTTGAAGATGGGGTTTCGCGTCGGTGATAACGCACCGATGGCGCTGGTCGAACTGGTTGACCGTCCTGACGTCGCGGATGCCACTACAGCTGACACAGTCAAGGCAGACTAAGCTACAATAAAAACATATCGCGCGGTGGAGCAGCCTGGTAGCTCGTTGGGCTCATAACCCAAAGGTCGTAAGTTCAAATCTTGCCCGCGCAACCAACATTCAAGTATCTAGCACTTGAAAAAAACGCCCACTTCATGTGGGCGTTTTTCTTGGTATCACAGATGCCAAAAACTGCGGTTGACGCAACGGTTGGCAAGTTCAGGGTTGAACATCACCAATCGTCACCAACAAGTGGGCGGTACCAGGCTTGACGGGTGCGCTTTGACCGATCAAATCACCGCTTTGCGGCGTGGCGTCGCCCGATCGTGAAATCCTTGCGCCCACCACCACTTGCGAAAATCCGGAAAGCTTGAGTTCAGCAGACATGGCCGTGCTGTCATCGAGCGTAAAGTTGATCGGCAACTCACTGGCTTTGCGCCGCACAATTGCCACTGGCATGCGCGGTCCCTCAGCTGCGCGCGCGAAGAGGTAGTCGGTGTCATCAGGCCTGATCTTGTCTGCCAGTGCCGGAGCGAGCCTTACGCTGCCCGCAACGCTGGCACCCGCTGGCGCCGCGGACATGATCGGC
>JANMBW010000126.1:0-8749 GCA_031360565.1 Polaromonas sp. | reverse complement strand
GGCAGCAATGGCAGAAAACAGCTCAGCGGTAAAGACCAGTTCGCCGTTATAGCGGCAAGTGAAACGCTTGAGAATGTTGCGCGGCAGAACCTTGCCGTCTTCACCAGGCCTGAAGCCGGTTTCCATCGGATGAGCGATGGTGGCGCGAATTTCTATGACTTCGCCGCGTTTGGCCGTCGTCGGGGCGTTGATCAAGGTTCTGGCCATCAGGTGCACCGGCTTGTTGGCGTTGGGCTCATGCTTCACCTTCGATGCAGGCGGCCAATGTGACGATGACGTCGACCGTATGCGACCAATACGTGCCGTCGCTCAATTGCGCGACAGCCACAATTTTTTGTGTAGTGGCCAGTCGAATCCGTGTGCTGACGCTGGCTTTGCCGTAGCGAGGTCCAAGGCTTAATTTAACGACATCACGCTGCGGGTTTTTCTCATTGAAGACAGCGATGGTTTTGACGTGATCGCTTGCAGTCATGGGACTGTCTACCGTGACGGTCAGCGGCACCACATTGCCGTTGTCAACGAGTTCGGCCATGTTGAGTTTGACCCTGCCCACCTTGACCGATGCGCCACCCGTATAAGCCGAGACCGCCGCAGCGAGCTCACCACTGGCCTCGGCAGCCGCGGCGGGGCGCAGCAGTGCCCATGCGCCTGCTCCGGCAAGGCCGGCCAGTACCTGGCGGCGGGCAGCTGAGGCGATTACCGGTAGGCGATCCGCCTGCAAGGTCGTGTCGGCTGAACTCACTGCCGGGCTCCTTGCCTGTCACTTGCCGTTTCGCTGTCTTTCAGCGTGCGCAGGAAAGCCACCACATCTTCAATCTGCTGCGCTGAAAGCAATGGTTGGCCCTGAACCGTAGCCGCGACACGTGTCAAGCCGTCTGTTCGGTAATAAGCTGGCATCAGACTGGCCGGATTCAGCCGTCGAGCATCGACCAGTCGCAAACGTAATTGACCTTCTGACCAGCGCGACCCAGCGCCGGTCAGGTCGGGCGCCAGGTTGCCCTGAAAGCGTTCTTCCGGCAGCGGACCAGGGTGACACAGCAGGCACAGGCCAAGCTGGCGGTTGGCCACGATGCTGCGTCCGCGTGCGACGTCACCGGGCTCAGCAGTGAGGGGCTGGGGTACGGCGTCTCCCACCAAAGTGTAGGAAGCAGGCTGCGCCATAACCAGAGCTGGCAGACACACCAGCAGCGACGCTGTCGCTGTCAGTGCTGCCAGAACTTTCATGCTTTTTTCAGGCTATGGTTTTTCAGCGGCAAGTCACGGATGCGTTTGCCGGTGGCGGCAAAGATGGCATTCAACACTGCCGGTGCAGCGACTGCAATCGTCGGTTCGCCCACGCCGCCCCAAAAACCGCCCGATGGCATGATGATGGTTTCAACCTTAGGCATATCGGCCAATTTGAGTACCGGGTAGGTATTGAAGTTTTCCTGCTCCATGCGGCCGTCCTTGACAGTGCACTCGCCGTACAAGGCTGCGCTGAGGCCATAGGCAAACGATCCTTCGACCTGGGCCTCAATCTGCTGCGGATTGACTGCATAACCGCAATCGGTCGCCGCCACGATCCGGTGTACCTTGACCTCTCCCGCGTCGTTCACCGAGACTTCGGCGCACGCGGCCACATAGCTGCCAAATCCCATGGTCTGCGCCAACCCGCGAAATACTTTTTGGCCGCCAATATCAGGTGCAGGTTTACCCCACCCAGCGCGTTCGGCTGCGGCGTTCAGTACCGCCAGATGTTTGGGGTGATTAACCATCAGCTTGCGGCGCAGGGCCAGCGGGTCCTGCTGTGTGGCAAACGCGATTTCATCGAGGAAAGATTCCAGATAGATCGCGTTCTGGTTCAGGTTAACGCCGCGCCAGAAGCCCGGCGGCACATGCGGATTGCGCATCGCGTGGTCTACCAGCAGGTTCGGAAAGCTGTACCCAATGGAAGCTTCGGGGCCGGGTGCGTTGAGTCCCTGGAACTGGACCGGGTCAATCCCGTTGCGCATGTTCTGCGGAAACACGCTCGCCAGAATAGATTGACCGGCAATGCGCATGTGCAGCGCCGTGATGTTGCCCTGTGCGTCCAATCCAGCCGTCATCTTGCATTGGGTGACCGGATGGAAGCGGCCGTGCAACATGTCTTCTTCGCGGCTCCAGAGCAGTTTGACGGGCACACCCGGCATCTGCTTGGCGATGTCCACAGCCTGGCGAACCCAGTCGTGAATTGCGCCGCGCCGGCCGAAGCCGCCGCCCAGGTGGAGCTTGTACACCTCACACTTCGATGCGGGCAGGCCTGATGCCTCAGATGCTGCAGCCAGCGCTGCCTCGCCGTTTTGCGTGGGCGTCCAGACTTCACAACGCTCGGGTGTGTAACGCACGGTGGCGTTCATCGGTTCCATGGTGGCGTGATTCTGATGCGGGTAGGAATACACCGCCTCGATCTTGCGAGCGGCGCCAGCCATGGCGGCCTTGACATCGCCGTTCTGGTTGCCGATCCCTGCCTCTGGCGCATCCAGCGCGGTCTTCAGTACTTTCGCAAATTCGGCACTCGACGCCTTGGCATGCTCGCCGTAATCCCATTCGATGGGCAGTGCATCCAGTGCAGTCTTGGCGCGCCACCAGGTGTCGGCCACCACCGCCACGGCGCTGTCGCCCACGCGGACCACTTTTTTGATGCCGGGGCGCTTTTCTATCTCGGCGGCGTTAAAGCTTTTCACCTTGCCGCCGAACACCGGGCAATCCTTGATCGCGGCGTTGAGCATGCCCGGCAGCTTTAGATCAGCGCCATAGACCTGTTTGCCAGTGACTTTGTCGACGGTGTCGAGGCGCGCCAGGCGCTTGCCGGCCAATTTCCAGTCCTTAGGGTCCTTGAGCTGGACCTCGGTGGGTGCAGTCAGCTTGCCTGCCGCCGCTGCGACCTTGCCGTAGGTCACCGTGCGTTTGCTGGGCCCGTGTGTGATGACGCCGTTGGCAGCACTGCACTCTGACACTGGCACTTTCCAGCTGTCGGCTGCTGCCTGCACCAGCATCATGCGGGCTGTGGCACCTCCCTTACGAACGTAGTCCTGCGACTCACGGATACCCCGGCTGCCGCCTGTGGAGTAGTTGCCCCAGACCCGGTTGCGGGCCAGGTTTTGGCCGGGCGTCGGGTATTCGGTAGTGACTTTGGCCCAGTTGCAGTCGAGTTCTTCGGCCACCAACTGCGCGAGACCGGTCAGGCTGCCCTGACCCATTTCCGAACGGGCGATGCGAATCACGACGGTGTCATCGGGCTTGACCACCACCCAGGCGTTGATTTCAGGCGCGGCGCTGTCTGCGGCAAGGGCGCTGCCCGCAATGGGCACATGAAACGCGATCACCAGCCCGGTCGAGGCTGTGGCGCCCAGAAAGCCGCGGCGGGAAAGTTTTCCGGAAGAGGTGAGGGCAACGGTATTCGTGTTCATGTGGTGCTCCCGTCAGCATGCTGGATGGACAGCGCGGCGCTCTTGGTGTTACCACCTTTTGCGACCACCTTGATGCCGGCCCGTACACGGTTGTAAGTGCCGCAGCGGCAGATGTTGGTCATGGCCTGGTCAATGTCGGCGTCTGTGGGATTGGGAGTGGTTTTAAGCAAGGCTGCGGCCGCCATCAGCATGCCGCTTTGGCAGTATCCGCACTGCGGCACGTCCAGGGCTGCCCAGGCTTTTTGCAGCGGATGCGAGCCGTTGGGTGAAAGTCCTTCAATAGTGACAATCTTTTCTGCTGCCCCGACTGATGACACCGGCCGCACGCAGCTGCGGGTGGGTACGCCGTCAATGTGAACAGTGCAGGCGCCACAGGCAGCCACACCGCAGCCATATTTGGTGCCGGTCAGCCCGAGCTGCTCCCGAATCACCCAGAGCAAGGGCGTGTCACCCTCCGCTTCAAACTCTCTTACCTTGCCGTTGACGTTCAGTTTTGTCATGGTTGTCTTTCTTATGCCCAGGGTAGATGGTTGCACGCTTTACAGCGTAGACAGCGGGACTGGCTGCGAGCAATGTAACCCAAGCTCCCATATCCGAGCAAACCGTTATGTCTTGCCTGGCCTGGTCGCAATGGCTAGCCAGCAGGGCCCACGTAGATGTACCGGAGTCTGGTTGGGCACTGTAGCTTGGGTGCAAACCCGCTGGTCCCTGACGAAGGACTGGTTCAGAATGATTTAACCTTTCAGGGGAACCCATGTCTGACTCCAAGCCTGTCCGCTCGTATTCGCCAAGGCTGTCGCGCCGGCAGTTCAATCTTTCTCTCGGCGCCACAGCGGCCACCATCGGTAATCCATTGTTTGCGCAATCTGCCTGGCCCAACAAGCCGATTCGAATCATCGTGCCCTACACACCGGGTGGCTTTACCGACCAGATGGCACGCCTGGTACAAGCGGGCTTGCAAAACCGCTTGCAGCAAAGCGTGACGATTGACAACAAGCCTGGGGCCAACAGCATCATTGGTGTCGATATGCTGGCTAAAGCGCCCGCTGATGGCACAACCTTTGCCGTCGTGATTGCCGCCTACGCTGCCAACACCACGCTGTATCCCCGTCTGCCTTATGACCCACGCAAGGACCTGACTGGCGTCTCCTTGATGGGAATCTCGCCCTTGCTGGCGGCGGTCAACAACGACGCACCGTTCAAAACTGCCAAGGAACTGATTGACTACGCCCGCAGGTATCCAGGCAAGGTCAGTTTTGGTTCTTCTGGAAACGGCTCGGCTGCGCATCTGACCACCGAGCTGTTCAAGTCCCTGACCAAAACCTACATGGTGCACATTCCTTATCGCGGTGCTGTGCCGGCACTGACGGATCTCATGGGCGGGCAGATCCAGCTATTTTTTGACGCGGCCACCGGCTTGATTACGCAAGGTAAGGCCGGCAAAGTTCGCCTGATTGGGGTAGCCAGCGACCGTCGGCTGCCCGCCGTGCCGGAGGTGCCGACTTTCATCGAGCAGGGCTTTGCGGGTTTCACAGGGAGCACCTGGGCCGGCATGTTGGCGCCGGCGGCAACGCCCCGCGAGATTGTCAAACGCATGTCGGACGAAGTGGCCCGCATCATTCGCAGCGATGAGACCCGCGTCCGGCTGGATGCCATGGGCACCTTTGCGGCAGGAAGTACGCCTGAGGAATTTGATGGATTTATTCTGGCCGAGACCGCCAAATGGGCCAAGGTGATTCAGGATGCCGGCGTCAAGGCCGATTAGTCAGTCTATGCGCGTCGCGCCCTGGGCGGCGGAATCAGCGGTTTGCCGGCCTGTTGTGCCATCTTGCACCCGACGGGCACCGTCAAAGCGGTGCGACCAATAATCCAGGCCCATGTTTTCCAGTCGCACTTCGCCGCCGGGTTTGGGCGAGTGAATGAATTTGCCATCCCCTACGTAAATGCCGACGTGGCTGAAGGCCCGACGCATGGTGTTGAAAAACACCAGATCGCCCGGTTGTAGGTCTTTTTGATCGATATTCTGCGTGACGGCGGCCTGTTGCTCGGCCCGACGAGGTAGTAGCAGTCCGATACTTTGCTGGTAAATCGCCCGGACGAAACCACTGCAGTCAAAACCGGTATCGATGCTATTCCCACCGCGCTTGTAGGGAACGCCCAAAAACCCCATGGCGTCTACCACCAGTTCTGAAGCCTTGTTGCCAAGCGATTGCCGAACCTGGCCGATTTGGGCCAGCAGGCCTTTGTCTGCCAGCAATTTATCCAGGTCGTCGCTACCGCTTGCAGGTGCGGCTTGCGCAGCGGTGGTCATCAGACTGACCGTGATCAGGGCGAGTGCGGAGGCTTTCAGACGCATGGGCGCGAGGATACATGAGGCTTTAACCAGGCGTCAAGCTAAAGTGAGTTCTGGATGTGGCGTGCAAGCCCTTGATTTGTAATATTTATCGGCGTTGGCAGCAGAGGATGGGTGTGTGGGGCGGGCACCGAACCAACCTGATCCAGACCCACAGTTATCATGCGCCCATGAGATCCATGGATTCATGGCGGAGTCTGCTGGTCCGCACCAACGGCAACGTTCGGTATTGGTTGGTGCAATGGTGGCAGCTGATATATCTGGCGGCGGTCCTGCTCCTTCTTGTCTTGTCGCCGTCCAGCTACCACCGCGCCAATCGGCTGGTTTTGGCCCGACATCTTTATGAAAACACCGCCCCTATCCTGATGGGGTTCACGGTACTGTGCGCCTTGATCAGCCTGGTCCTTACGCGCATCGTCACCGCCACCGCCTTGAGTTATGGCCTTTCACAATACGCCTTGCAGGTGGTGATCAGGGTTTTGGTGCTGGAGCTGATTCCTCTGACCGCTGCACTGTTTGTCGCGCTTCGCTGCACCATCCCGGATGGCGCCGAACTGGCCGAGCTGCGGGCCCGTGGGGATCTGGAGGCGCTGCGCCAGCAGGGCATCAACCCGATTCACCGTGAAGTCCTGCCGCGCGTTGTGGCGGGCATTTTTTCGACCGTCATGTTGGCCGTCCTGAGCTGCGTCGTAGCCTTGTTGGTGGCCTACATCGCAATTTATGGGTTTTCGCTGGCTGGCCTGAGTGGCTACACCCGATTGTTTGGCCAGGTGTTCAGCCCGGCGGTGACCCTTATTTTTGTCATGAAAACGTTTTTTTTCAGTTTGGCGGTGTCGCTGATTCCGATGGCTTCTGCGCTCTACGGCATGGCTGAGTCCAACACCCGAACCAGCGCCGAGATGCGCGGGCTGGTTCGGATGTTTGCGGTTGTTTTGCTGGTAGAAGTGGTTTCCCTCGTTGGAAACTACTATTGATCATCAAATGTCCATTAATCTTCACAAGGAAGTCTCACGCCCATGAGCGATGTTCCGGATCCCCTGTTGACGCCTGAGGTTCGCACTTTGCCGCCCGTGGATCACCTGGAATTCAAAGCGGTGTTGCTGCTGATTTTCATGGGGCTGCTGCTGGTGGCATCGGCGTTGTATGTGATGTACGCCCGCGGCTTGTTTGAGAGTTCCCAGAAGCTGGTGTTGGTCTCCGAAGACTCCGAAGGCGTGGTGGTGGGCATGAACCTGACGTTTTCCGGCTTCCCAATCGGCAGGGTTCGAAGAATTGAGCTAGCCGAAGACGGCAAGGCGCGTATTGTGGTGGACGTGGCCAGCAAGGATGCGCACTGGCTGCGGGAATCGAGTGTGTTCACGCTGGTGCGCGGGCTGGTGGGCGGCACCAATATTCGCGCCTACACCGGGCTGTTGACCGATCCGCCACTGGCCGATGGCGCGGTGCGCACGGTGCTGCAGGGCGATGCTGCAGGGGAGGTGCCCAAACTGGTGGCTGCCGCCAAGGACCTGATTGAAAACCTCAACAGCCTGACCAGCAGTCAAGGGGCTTTAGGGGCAAGTCTGGTCAATTTGAAAACCCTCACCACTCGCCTCAACGGTTCAGGCGGCGCACTTACGGTGTTGCTGGGTGGCGAGGCAGAGGCCAAAAAAATGCTGCTCACGCTGGATCGAAGCAACGCTCTGCTGGCCCGGCTGGATGGCGTGGTGGCCAAAGCCGACACCCAGGTGTTCGGCGAGAAGGGCGTGATGCCAGAAACCCGAGCCACTGTGGTGCAACTCAATGCGCTACTGGGCGACGCCCGGGGCAGTCTGAAAAAGGTTGACGCCGTGCTGGTAGAGGCCCAGGCCGTGGGTGCCAATGCGCGACAAGCCACGGACGAACTCGCTACCTTGCGCGGGGAAGTCGAGGCCAGTCTGCGCAAGGTGGACGGTTTAATCAATGAAATCAATAAAAAATGGCCCTTTGCGCGTGACACCGAGGTCAAACTGCCATGAGAGCTTTTAACTTTTCGGGCGCTCGCCTCTTCATTGTGATTCCGACAGTCGCATTGGCTGCCTGTTCATCCGGGCCCAAACCAGCCGATTGGCAGCTCGAAGCGAAAGGTGCCATGGAACGTTCAGTGGCAGCCTATCTGGAGGGTAATTCGCGGGTGGAAGCGGCAGAGTTCGCCAGGGCGCGGACGGCAATTTCGAGCACCGGGCGAATTGAGCTTGCCGCCAAAGCCGAGCTGTTGCACTGTGCCAGCCGTGTTGCCAGCCTGGTGTTTGAGCCATGTCTGGGTTTTGAAAAATTGCGCGTTGATGCTGCCCCTGCGGAGCGCGCCTATGCCGACTATCTTTCCGCCAAACTTCAGCCCAATGATATAGCCCAGTTGCCACCGCAGCAACGCGCAGCGGCCACCAGCGGCGAGACCGCGCTGAAAGCTATCGATGACTCCTTGTCGCGGCTGGTGGCAGCGGGCGTGCTGTTCCAAAACGGGCGGGCCAGCCCGGCGCTGGTGCAGGTGGCGGTGGATACGGCATCAGCACAAGGCTGGCGCAGACCTTTGCTTGCATGGCTGGGGGTGCAGGCCAGCCTGGCCGAAAAAGCGGGCGACAGCGAACAGGCCGCGCGGGTGCGGCGGCGCATGGATCTTGTCGAGGGCAAAGCTAAAGTGAACCGGTAAGGCCATGGCTCCTCCGTGGACGATCGCGCTGGCCGGTGCCGTGGCGCTGGCTACCGCGATGGGTATTGGCCGTTTTGCTTTCACGCCGTTGCTGCCGATGATGCTGCAGGACGGCGTGATCGATTTGCCCGCTGCCAGTTGGCTGGCCAGTGCCAATTACCTGGGTTATTTGCTAGGCGCCTTGCTGGCTACTTTTCAGCCCTGGATCAGGCAGAAGATCAAGTCGCTTCCGCCGCTGGCCGGAACGCAACTCCTGCGCGCAGGTCTGGTATCCACCTGTTTGCTGACACTGGGCATGGC
>JANMBW010000121.1:0-5798 GCA_031360565.1 Polaromonas sp. | reverse complement strand
GTCATCATCATTGATACGCCGTCCGCAAGTGAATGTGCCGATGCGCACACCGTTGCGGTACGTTCTGGGGCAGCTTTGTTGGTAGCCCGTGAAAATGCCAGTTCCTTGCCACAGGTTGCAAGGCTGACGCACAGCCTACGGGAATTTGGCGTGACCCTGGTCGGGTCCGTACTCAATGACTCCTGATCTTTTTGCGAGCCATCGTATTGCCGAGGTGAAGCAAAACAGCGCCAAGCAAGCCACCCGCAGCGTCAGCTCCCAAATCAAGCCAGTCACTTTGGCGCCCTGGCAGAGATGCCTGGTGCAACTCGTCCACGGCGCCCATCACGATTGCGCTTGCAACACAACACACAGCGGCACGCCAACCGACCAAGCCGCTCGCCAAACCGGTAGCAGCACCGACCAGGGCAAACGTAGCCATGTGCGCCAGCTTGTCCCACGGCGCAGAGAACAATCCAACCGCAACAGGTTGCGCACCCAGAACGTAAAGACCCACGCCAACCAAGATAACGGTCAAAGCCGCGGCGGCTCGTATGCCAAGGGGCAGGCCGGGAGAGATTGGGGTTGTTTGATTCAACATGAGACACAACCGGAGGCAGCAGTGTCTTCAAGCTGAGCGGCTTCATCGTGCACCACCATCTGGAAGACTCTCAAAATTGGCGGCAGCGGTGGGCGATGCTCGTCGGTCAGATAGAGCGCGTCGAAAGCACTGCGCAGGAACAACAACTGCTGCGCCGGCTGAGTTATCCCCTCAGGCCCTGCGTGCTCGCTTTTGCTAATGCCCACGCTATGAATTCCATAGCGGTTTCGGGGCCTTTTTTTGAAGCCATACATTCTGCTGACGTGGTACTGAGGGACGGCTCGGGCATGGCGACCCTGTTCAAAATGCTCAAAATGGAGCCCGGCTTCAACCTTAATGGAACCGATCTGATTCCCCAACTTGTCAAACTCTTTGATGGCCGGCCGATTGCCCTTTTCGGCACCCAGAATCCTTATCTGCTGCGCGGTTTGAGAGTGGTTGCTCAAGAGCTGGCGCCGCACAGTTCCTATATCAGCGCGCATGGTTTTCTGGATGTTCCGGCCTATGCCGAGCTTGCAGCCAAACACCGCCCAGCGTTGATCGTGCTCGGAATGGGCATGCCCAGGCAGGAAGAAGTTGCTGCTGCATTGCGCTCGGCCCTGACTTTCCCGTGTTTGATCGTCTGCGGAGGGGCAATCATTGACTTTCTTGCCGGCAAGACGCCTCGGGCTCCGCTTTGGATGCGAAAAGTGGGAATGGAATGGGCGTTCAGACTGGCAATGGAGCCCCGCCGCCTTTTCCATCGCTACGTCATCGGCAACCCGCTTTTTTTGACTCGGGCGCTCCGCTTGGCATCCGCCGAACGTCATGGATAAAAGGACTTGGCCGGGGCCCTGGTACCGTTCAAACCCTCGGCAAGTATTCGTCTCTACCGCGTGCATACGGCCTTTCCCATCTGTCCGTCAGTCAATGCTCCTCGGTTTAAAAACCAGCTTGCAGAATTTTCCAGCGCGACGCAATAGGGCGTCCATGTGATGCCCAGCTCGCGGCTGGCGCGGCTTGCATCGAGCTGAATATGCTGAGACCATAAACGCGCAAGCCCGGGGGGCATGGGATCTGCCAGCATGTTGCGACCCACACCAAGTTTGACAAGAACCCGCTGTGCCACCTTCAACGGCGGACTCAGAAGCAGCGTATCGCACTGAATCTGGCGTGAGCTGATTCGCTTGACTGGCGTTGCCGCGATAGAAAGAGCCAGATCGACAAAGTAGGTATTCCAGCGTGGGCTGTCTGGTGCCGCAAGGTTGAAAACCGGTACATCATTTCGCCTGACGGGCAATTGCAGTGAAGCCATGACCGCGCGACAGACATCGTCCACATGAACCAGGTTGGACCAGCCGTCACCGCCAATACCCAGATCGCCCAAGCGCCGGGCCTGAAGCCAGCGACCGACCCTGCCAACCCATAACTCGCTGCCGGGTCCAAATACGCAGCCAGGCCGCACGATCACGGCCTCCCCGCCCTGCCGACTGAATCCAACGACGTGGTGCTCAGCCTGGCATTTTGCGCGGCCATACCATCCCAGGCCAGGATCGAGCGGTGAGTCTTCCCGCACCAACCCTTCGCGCGGCCCATAAACAGACATCGTGCTGAGTTGAACGATACGTCGGCAATGGACATCCCGTGCAGCTTGCACCATCACCCGCGCGCCCTCGGCTATTGAATGTTCATCACCCGCCACGCAGTTGACGACTGCATCCATGCCGCGAAGCGTCTCGGTCAACGCAGGCAGATTGCACGTGTCAACCACGACACTCGAAGTACCCGAGGTAGCTGCATCCCGCGGCTTCCTGGAGCCCATCACGGGAACTGCCCATGCCGTCGCCCTGAGCATGTCGGCAAGCCTTTTTCCGATGTAGCCTGAGCCGCCCAAAATCAATATCTTCATTCAAATCCTCCCGCACGCTTGGTCGTCAATTCTGAATTCAGGCGGCTGCACAACTCATCGCCCAGCCTGAGCGACAGGGCAATCAATGTCAGCGTTGGATTAGCTTGACTGGAGGTAGGAAATGCAGCGCTGCCGGCCACGAAAAGATCACGCACAGAATGAACTTGGCACTTCGCATCGACAACACTGGTGCGAACGTCCTCACCCATTCGGGCAGTACCGAGATGGTGTCCGCCGTAAGCGCCGAAACGCATGAGATCTTCTTCCAGCGTGTCCCGGCTGTAGTTGAACTGGCCCACTCCGGTTCGGTCAAATTCCTGCGCGAGGACATCCAGCGTGCGTCCGACCGATTCAATGTCACCGGCGCTGTAGCGCCAGTCCACCTGGATCTGTGGCATGCCCAAGCTGTCTGTCTTGTCGGTCAGAACAACGCGGCTATCTGGCCGGGGTATTTGTTCGCCATGAACTTCCAGACTGAAGTGATTGGTTCGGTTACGCAAGATGACCGATGGAAACTTGCGCTCCGCAAAAGTTCTTCGGGCTAGCCAATGACCTAAAAATGCAGCCGTATCGAGGGGATCCCCGACTACATTGAGAAAATGTCGGGCGTAAATGCTGGGACTGATCTGGAAGCCATCATTGAGCCGTTTTGCATATTCATAGCTGATCAATTTGCGCGCCAGAAATAAACCCGACAGCACCCCGTTGCGATGTGCAGGATCCGTGATGCGGGGGAAATGAAGGCGCGCCACGGCATTGCAAAGGCCCAGGCGATGTTGCTCGGCCGCTCGCACTGAAAATCTGCGGCGGCAATAGACGCCTTCTGGTGCAAGCTCGTAGCCATGACGAACCCTACTGGTTGGCCCATGCACAGCCAGGGTGCCCACATTACCCGCTATGTGGCACATGTAGTAGCGACCGACCACATCGTGACCGTTACCGACACCTGCGAGCGCCACATCGTTAGAGGCCAGCAGCAGGCGAGCCGTCTCCAGCCCTCCAGCAGCCAATACGGTCTTGCGAGCCTGCACCGAGAATCGCCTCCCGGACAGCGTGGCAACGTCCACTTTTCGCACCGAGCGACCGTCTGCCTGCAGCCTTAAAGCCGTGCAATTGGCCCCCAACAACACCTGCACGTCAGGCGCAAGATGCAGTCGCTTGGCATAGCGGCTTCCAAAGTTGGTGGGACATGAAAAGCGCTCCAGTCCGTCTGTGCTGACCCGTGGGCTATCAAAGCCTTCAATCAGGGGGAGCGCCTGGTCACCCAGGGTGTCTGGAGCCTGGTAACTGAAACGCCCAGCTTCTGCCAACGCATTCGCCTGCCGGTAGTAGGGCAGCAATTCTTCGTAACCCAGCGGCCAGCCACTGTGCGGCACGTGACTGCGCCGTTGAAAATCAAGCGGGTCAAAGGGCATGCACCGACCGCCCCAAATCGCAGACGAGCCACCCATACGCCTTTGCCTGTACTTATCGGGTGGGCTGTGCAGGCGCTCGTCGGCAACCTCTCCGTCATAGAGAGATTGCGTTAAAGCGTCCGGCGTCCAACGCCCGGATTCCAGTAGCAGCACGGACAGGCCGCGTGATGAGAGTGCCAGCGTGAGGGAAATGCCAGCCGGCCCCCCTCCCACCACGCACACGTCTGCTTGAAGACAGGCACCGTGCTCAATGGTGTCGGCATCAGCGATCATGGCGCCTCGACCACGGCACCAACGGCTGCACGCCGAGGCTGGCCCGCAATGCCAAAGTGGCGCTGATGGACTCGCGCGATACTGGCAAAAAATCGGGTCAGGGAAAAACGCTGCTCATAAAGTAGCCGACCATTACGCTCCAGCGAGTCCCGTAGCCCTGGTTGCTGCAACACGCGCTGCAAGGTGGCCGCAAGTCCGTCTTTGTCGCCAGGAGCAACGAAACAGGCGTTCTCACCATCCGTCAAAACAGACGCAATTTCTCCAACGGGACAACAGACGACAGCTACCCCATTGGCCAACGCTTCCAGAATGACCAGGGGCAAGCCCTCGTCGTAAGAAGGAAGCACCAGTACATCTGCGCCCGCCATCAATCGAGCCACTTTTTTTTGATCGCTCCAACCTTCGAAGCGTACCCAGCTGTCAATGTGCAAAGTTCTGGCCTTTTCCTGATAGGCTGGTACGTCGCCGCCACCCGCAAAAATCACTTCAAGGCGATTTGAATCAAAGCCAGGCAGGGCCAGTGCTTCAAGAAGATCTGAGACACCCTTGCGCTCAGACAAATTTCCCAAAAAGAGTATGCGTTGGGTACAGCCCTCTGTCACTCGCCTTCTCGGCTCAATCGGTTCCGGAACGCCATTCAGGACGACCTCGACCCGGCTCTCGGGGACGCACAACTCATCAATGACAAATCGTCGGGCCGCATCACCGAGAACCACGCAACTGGCAGGTAAGGAAAAAACCCAGCGCGTCAGTTTTTTCAGCGAGGCTGGCAGGTCACGGTAAAAGTGATGCAACTGTGCCGCATGAAGATGCAACACAACTGGAACTCCCAAGGCCCGGCAGGTAATCACAACCACGCTTTTTCGAAAAAGACTCAGTCGCTCGGCCATATTGACATGTACACCCGACAACTGTCCGCTCCAACGCCCCTTTGCCAACTTGAGTACTGCCGCGAATAAGACAAAAAAGGAATAGGCTGCATTCGAGCCGCCACGCGTATCCAGCGGGCGCAATTGGGCGGCGTCACCGGATGCAGACAGAGCCTGGGCCTGGATAAGGTAATCAGCCACCTTGAACATTCCCCCGCCTTTCGGCGTCCAGGGGCACGCGATGTAGATGAATCGACTCTCTACCTCTATCTGAGCCGTCGTGAAAGATGTATCACCTTTCATGTTTATGAGTCCAAGTCGGGTAAGCCTGTTTTGGCGTTTGAAACAGGACTCGTTTGAGCCATGCCGTCATGGGCTTTTCGAGCCACTGATGGGAGATGCAACCCGTCACCATCACAGCGGCAGCCACACACAGCCCTATCGCAATCGGGTTCTGCAACCCCAAACGGCTAAGCACCATGACCCCTGCAGGTACAACAAACGTGTGGGAAAGATAAATGGAATACGACGCGTCACCCAGGTATGCAAGCGTCGAAGCCAGAGGCATACGCGCAACCCAGGATTCCAGCCCAGTCACCCCCCAAACCACCAAGGCGGCTCCGAGGCCCCAGGTAAAAAAACGATCATGTGAGACATCTGACGAAAAACCAAATATGACGGTGAAACCCATGACTAGAAAAAGTAGGCCTAGCAACGGCTGCAGCTTTTGATAGCGCGACAGGATGTGCGCAATGCAGATACCCAGGACGAAT
>JANMBW010000101.1:0-4534 GCA_031360565.1 Polaromonas sp. | reverse complement strand
CGGCGGAAGCCAGGCCGAACTCGATGCCCTGCACGCGACTTTAGAAGAAAATCCGCGCGCAGCGCCTACCAGCTCTGTGCTAGGCGCTATTGAAAAGATAGTAATTCAGTATGCCGCGCAAATGACGCTGGATGTCAAGGTCGACGACGCCGTGTTTGCCGCGCTCAAGCAGCATTTCGACACGACGCAGATCGTCGAGCTCACCAGTGCCATCGCCACCTACAACATGGTGGCGCGCTTTCTGGTGGCGTTAGGCGTCTCGCCCGAGGCCTGAAGCCTGCCGGGCTGAGGCAGCAGAACTCAGTCTGCCTTGATGTTGTTGTCCTTGACGACCTTGGCCCAGATGTCCATCTGCTTGTCGATGAACGCGCGGGCTGCCTCTGGCGTACCGCCCACCACGTCAATGCCCTGGGAATCGAGCTTTTTGGCAATGTCGGGCAGGCGCATGGCCTTGTTGATTTCTTCATTCATGCGCTTGACGATCTCGGGCGGCGTTTTGGCCGGGGCCAGTACGGCCCACCAGGCTGGTGCTTCAAATCCGGGGTAGCCACTCTCGGCAATGGTCGGAACATCCGGCAGGTCAGGGCTGCGCTTGGAGGTGCTAACCGCCAGCGGGCGCATGCGTTTGCTGTCGATATGCGGTTTGGTGACAAATACTGAGCCGATAGAAAGCGGCACGTGGCCAGCCACCGCATCATTCATCAGCGGTCCGCCGCCCTTGTAGGGAATATGTGCCCAGTCCAGGCCACCATTTTTTCCGAGCAAGGTCATGGCCACATGCCCCAGGCTACCTGACCCGATGCTGCCGTAGCTGACATTTTTCTTGGCTTTGGTGGCCGCCACCACATCAGCAAAAGTCTTGTATTCACTTCCCGCATACGTCGCCAGCACCATGGGCGAGGTGCCGACCAATATGATGGGGGTCAGGTCTTTTTTGCTGTCAAAGGGCATGTTGGGAATCAGCGCCGGATTGACGCCGTGCGTATCAAACACCACCGCAAAGGTGTAGCCGTCACCGGGCGCGGCAGCCACTGCGGCGGCGCCAATCGAGCCGGACGCACCGCCCTTGTTTTCCACAATGATGCTTTGGCCCAGCTGGGTTTGCAGCGGTACCGCCAGAATGCGGGCAACCTGATCAACTGACCCGCCCGGCGGGAAAACCGCCACCAGTTTGATCGGCCCACGGGTTGGCCAGGCAGGGCCGGTCTGGGCGCAGGCGCCAGCCATTGCCAGCAGGGCAAAACACCCTGCTACCCCTTGACTCAAAAGGCGTCTCTTCAGCATTGATCTCTCCATGATTTAATCACTTGATGGTACGTACAAACCAGCTTCTTTACCCTCAGCGCAAACCCGCAGAGCTGCGTCCCGCAGCCACTGTATTGCTGCTGCGCGACGGGGCGCAGGGCCTGGAAGTGCTGATGACGCGGCGTGCCACGACCGCCAGTTTTGCACCCGGCGCCTATGTTTTTCCAGGGGGCGGTATTGACGCTGCAGACGCGCTCTCGCACGCACAATCAACTCGCCGCGCCACCCAGAGCGATCTGCATCTGACCCAGTCGATTGCGGCGATCCGCGAAAGCTTTGAAGAGTTGGGCGTGCTGCTGGCGCGCCATGCCGACGGCAGCTACGCCACCACTGATGACATTGCTGCGCTGGACCGCGCCGCACCGTTTGCGCAGCAATGCCATGACCGGGGCCTGCAACTGGCCGGTGCCGAGGTGTTCATGCTGGCGCATTGGGTCACCGACCGGGACCTGCCACGCCGCTTTGACGTCCCTTTTCTGGTCGCCCGCATGCCGGAGGGCCAGGAGCCGGTAGCCGATGAATCCGAGCAGTTCGAGCCAATTTGGGTACGTCCAGCGGACGCTTTGGCCCGGCACGCAGCGGATGCTTTTTTGATGGTCTACCCGACCGTTCGCACGCTTGAAAAATTGCAGCATTACGCCGATGTAGCCAGCGTCTTGCAGAGCTGCGCGACCGAGCACGCCCTGTGGACGTCTTGCCCGCGTGCCGGGCTGCTGGCGGGGGAAACGGTTCGCTACATGGAGCACGAAGCGCCCTTCGGCGAGCTGGCGCTGACCAGCCCGGATGGGCAGATCGTGCATGCGCTGGACTGGCAAACCGAGCGGCCGGTAGCCCTGTTGAAAAACGTGATGCGCCTGACGGCGCCCAATCCCGGCATCATGACCGGGCCGGGCACCAACAGCTATCTGGTCGGCGATGCCAACACCGGCTACATCGCCATCGACCCCGGTCCGGCCGATGCCGACCATCTGCAGCGCCTCTATGACGCGGCTGGCGGCAACATTCGCATGGTGGTGTGTACCCACTCCCACCCGGACCACTCTCCCGGGGCACAACCGCTGCAGGCACTGTGCGAAGCGGCTGGCAAGGATCGCCCACCGATTCTGGGCTTGCCTTCGCAGCCAAGCGCGCGCGCCGACAGCCGCTTTGCGCCCGACAGAACGCTACAAAATCAGGAGCTCATAACGCTTGATTTACCTGGGCTAACAGGCGATATCGACCAGACTCATAGCTTGAAGGTGATCCACACGCCCGGCCATGCGGCCAATCACCTGTGCCTGGTGCTGCTCGAAGACGGCCTGCTGTTCAGTGGTGACCATATCCTCAACGGCAGCACCACGGTGGTCAATCCGCCCGACGGCAACATGACCGACTACCTGGAGTCACTGGACCTGCTCAGTGCAATCTGCGACGCGCATCAGATCGACTTCATCTTGCCGGCGCACGGCTATGTCCTGGGCGAGGCCAAAACCGCTATTGCGCAGCTCAAGGCGCACCGCCTCCAGCGTGAAGCGAAGATCGTGGCCGTGATGCAAGCCCACCCGGACGGTTCGCTCGACGACTGGGTGCCGCTGGCCTACGACGACGTGCATGAACGCATCTGGCCCGTCGCCAAGCGCTCGCTGCTGGCCCACGTGGAGCGCATCCAGACGCTGCAGCTTGCACGAGACCCGCCATGAGCCCCAAACCAGCGGGCATGGCCGCGCCGCTCCCCGCACATCGGTCGCACCCCGACGCCAGGCGGCGCGCGCTGCACGCCATCGCGGTTTTCGAGGCGGTCAAGGGCTTTGCCGCGCTGTTTGCCAGCATCGGCCTGCTCCAGCTGTTGGACCACGACATGCACCAGATGATGCTCAGCCTGCTCTGGCGCTTTCACCTTGATCCAGATGCGCGCTACCCCGAGTTATTGCTGCACTATGCCGACCTGCTCAGTGCCATCAACCTGCGCACCATGGCCCCAGTAGCCGTGGCCTACATCACCATCCGCCTGGCCGAAGCCTATGGCCTGTGGAAGGAAAAAATCTGGGGCGAATGGCTGGCAGCCCTGTCTGGGGCGCTGTACATCCCGCTGGAGGTGGCGCACCTGTTGCATCGCCCCACCGTCTTCAACGGCGGTGTCTTGCTGGGCAACATCCTGATGGTCGCATTCCTGGCCTTTCAGCTCTGGCGTCGTCTCCGCAATCCGGCGGAGCTTCTGGAAGCCGAAGACCGCGCCGCATTGGCAGCAGCCGACAATAAAGTGTGAAGCCCGCCGATAAGCCGGATTTTGTGCGCTGAAGCGTTTTGCAACGCGCCAGTGTGACCGCCATTAATCTGGGCCGGGGGTCGCCCACCCGGCTCGGTGCTACCTACCCGCCAGCTCTGCGGAACCACATCAACGCTGGCCTATTTGGTATTGCTGCGCGTAGAGATTGCCCGTTTCACCCGGTGCCCTGGGTTGCCCCAACGCGCCGACTCGTCTCTGTTGCTCTGATCCTCACCTCACGGTGGAGAGGTGTTACCTCCTACGCTGTCCTGTGCAGTCCGGACGTTCCTCCAGTGCGTGGTTTCCCACACAGCAACTTGCGTTGCTGCCTCTTGCGAGTTGCACCAGCGGCGGTCTGGCGTGCTTCACAGCGCAATTATCGGCCCAACACAGCCGTCCAAATTAAAATGCTGGGTTAGATCCGAAAAACAGATCCACGAAAGCGCCGGCTTCCATGATTCGCCTGACCGAACTCAAGCTCCCGCTTGACCATCCTGAAGACGCCCTGCCCGGTCTGATCGCGCACACCCTGGGGCTGAAAACCAGCGAGCTGCTCCGCCACAGCATTTACAAACGCAGCTACGACGCGCGCAAACAAAAGTTGCTGCTGGTCTACATCGTCGATGTGGAAGTCAGCAGTGGCGCACTGGAGGCCACGCTGCTGCAGCGCCTCGCGGACCACCCGCACATCCGACCTACACCCGACCAGGCTTATTACCCGGTTGCCCACGTCAACACCGCGCCCGCTGTGCGTCCGGTGGTCGTCGGGTTTGGTCCGTGCGGAATTTTTGCCGCGTTGCTGCTGGCGCAAATGGGTTTCAAGCCCATCGTACTGGAGCGCGGTAAAAAGGTGCGTGAACGTACACAGGACACCTGGGGCCTGTGGCGCAAAGCCAAGCTGAACCCGGAGTCGAATGTGCAGTTTGGCGAAGGCGGCGCCGGCACGTTTTCAGACGGCAAGCTCTGGAGCCAGATCAAGGATCC
>JANMBW010000063.1:0-5717 GCA_031360565.1 Polaromonas sp. | reverse complement strand
CGTAAAAAGGCGCCCAGCCTGGTGATCCGGGGGTCGTTTTTCTGCGCTTGCTTGATCTCACCGCTGTCTTCCGTCACCGCCATGGAGCGGAATTTGTAAACGATGATCTGCTCGCCATCCAGCCCATAGCGGCGTTGCCTAAAAATCACGGGGCCAGGTGAGCCTAGCTTCACCGCCACAGCGATGGCCAACATGACCGGAAATATCAGCATCAAAATAAGTAACGAAAAAACAACATCACTGCCTCGTTTGATTGCCCCGTTAAGTCCCCGGAAGGGGGTGTCGCAGACGGAAATCACGGTAGTTCCGCAAACAGAATCACTGCGCGCCTGGATCAGATCGGTTATGAACATGTCTGGCACAAAGTAGATTGAAGCAGTGGTGTCTTTCAGCCCGTCCAGCACGTGAAGAATGCGCGGACGGGCGGTCATTGGCAGGGACAGGTAAATCAGCTGAATCCGATGTTTTTTCACATAGTCGGAAAGGGCGTCGATTTTTCCCACGATCGGACGGTCGTATTGGGTTCCTCGGCGTTCATCGCTGCGGTCATCAAAAAAGCCAAGCAGGTTGATGTCGGCATGCGCCGAGCCGACAATTTGTTTGGCCAAAGAAACACCTTGATCATTCATCCCGACAATCACGGCGGTTTGGGGAGGGCCCTGGAGTTTCTGTAAGAGCGGGGTGATGGCCCGAAGGGCAAGGTGAGCACCCACCTGAGCCATGGGTGCAAACCACAACCAGTTGACCACCACTACGGTCGGAAACTTGTACAAGTAGTCAGTGGCCAGCCCGGTCAGCAACAGCAGTCCTGCAACCCAAATCCATTGCAACCCCACGTTTGCGATAACTTTGAGCAACGGTAATCGCAGCTGTGACTTTCCTGGGAAGGTCAGGGAGAACACGAGAATGGAAAGAATCAGGTAGGCGGGCCCTACCGATTTTTCGAAGTACAGCGCCACCACCCAAAGCGAAAAAACCAGAATCAAGGGGTCAAGCGCCATGCCTATGGCGGTGAAGACCTGGCCCCCGCCCGGACCCATGGCTCGGGCCGGATGATCTTTGTGCCAGGTCAGCGCGCTATCGACGGAGCTAACCTTAGTCATTGAGCGTCACTCGGATCACTTTGGAAACAGCTTGTGCCCGATTGAACACGTTGAGCTTTTGAAATATTCGCTGCATGTGGTTTTTCACCGTGAAACCACTGATGCTGAGGATGCTTCCAATTTCAGAATTGGTTTTACCCATTGCCACCCAGTCCATGATTTGGGCTTCTCGTCCGCTGAGACCAAATACCTCGTCAGGGCCGCTCCGCGACAGCGGCGCACACTGCATGCGTTGTTTCGGCAGTTGCTTGATCTTGCGCAGCGCAGCATCGATGTGCGGCAACAGCACGCTCAGAGCTGTCGGTCCCGAGGCCGGTGGGATCTCGGCAGTGCTCAACAAAACAAAAAGGCATTCCTGCCTCGATCTTTCGTCACGCAGGCCATGAACCAGGGCCGAGCGCATGGTGCTCATGGCGCCCACAAACGAACCTGGAAGACGAGTGCTTCCGAGCAGATAGTCATACTCCCGAACGTTGATCCGAACAGGTTCTCTGTTCGACTCGGTCCAGCGTTCGTGAAGTTTTCCAAAAAGAAATGGCAGGGCTTCCGTACCCACCGAGTACGACCTGGCTCCACCGAGCCGGGACAGGATGTCGTGCTGGACAGTACCCTCTGCAAAATCGCCCCACCCGGCCAGCAGGATGTCATGGGGAAGGTAGTACTGAAGGTCTCCCTGGAGCCATCGCAGAAGGTCTTGGTGGTTCGCGATGGACGTGCCATTAACAATCAGGTCGAGCATGCGGGAGGGATCCCGATCCGAGGGTGGAGTGTGGTATTTCATACTTGCAGTCCAGGTCCCTTGGGGTGGTCTTGTATTTAAAGCAGCGTCGTCATCGCCGCTTTAGCGGGGTGGCAAATCGTGCGCTGTTAGTATTTTTTGTGTCTAGGTCATGGTACGAAGCGGAGCACGCGGCAACAAGAGAACTTGGGACACATCTGGCGTAGGCAATTTCGCTGCAATATGTAGGTTTTAGCGGGAGTGGCGTAGGACAACATCTACGGCGCATGCGAGACCTTCTCAGCCATCGGAAAGCCCTCGCCGCATTGCATCGGTGAGATCAAAAACAGTCAGAAAAGTGGCCGGAAAACTGCGGGTTTGCACAGCCCGGTCAGAGCGTGTGCCGCAATCAGTGATCGACACACGGAGTGTCTTTTGCGGCGGCTGCAGAAACGTCTTTGCAGCGATGGTGCCCGGGGCCGGAATCGAACCGGCACGACTTTCGTCGGGGGATTTTGAGTCCCCTGCGTCTACCAATTTCACCACCCGGGCGGGTCTTGTAGAACCTCAAATTATGGCACAGTGAGGCCCATGAAATATTCAACTATCGAAGGTGTGATCGGCAAGACGCCGCTGGTCCAGCTGCAACGCATTGCGGCTTCCGAGAACGCTGCACGGGGCAATGTCATTTTGGGAAAACTGGAAGGCAACAACCCGGCCGGATCGGTCAAGGATAGGCCGGCTCTGTCGATGATCCAACGCGCCGAGGAACGCGGCGAGATTCAGCCGGGCGATACGCTGATCGAGGCCACTTCGGGCAACACCGGTATCGCACTGGCCATGGCGGCTGCCGTGAAGGGTTATCGAATGATTCTGATCATGCCGGAGGATTTGTCGGTGGAGCGGGCTCAAACCATGAAGGCTTTCGGCGCCGAGTTGTTGCTCACCCCGAAAAGTGGTGGAATGGAATACGCCCGGGACTTGGCAACGCAGATGCAAAAAGACGGCAAGGGAAGGGTACTTGACCAGTTTGCCAACCTGGACAACCCGCGGACCCACTACGAGACTACCGGGCCTGAAATATGGGCTGACACGGCGGGCACCGTCACCCATTTTGTCAGCGCGATGGGCACCACCGGCACCATCACTGGCGTGTCGCGCTACCTCAAGGAACACAATCCAGAGATCCAAATCATTGGCGCGCAACCGGCTGAAGGTTCGCGTATTCCGGGGATTCGCAAGTGGCCGCAGGAATACCTGCCAAAAATATACGACGCCAGTCACGTCGACCAACTGGTGCTGGTGAGTCAGGCTGATGCAGAAGACATGTGCCGGCGTTTAGCAAGGGAGGAAGGTATTTTTGCCGGCATCTCGGCCGCTGGCGCTTGCTGGGTCGCATTGCAGATAGCTGAAAAAGTGCGCGATGCGGTGGTGGTGTTCATCGTGTGTGACCGTGGCGACCGCTACCTGTCAACCGGCGTGTTTCCGGCCTGACGCGCGATCCGCTGCCGAATTTCCCTTTGGCAGCTTGAATTGCTTAAAATTTTGACTTACTTCAAGGAAGACCATGAATATCGACAGGGACCTGGACACCAGCGGCTTGAACTGCCCGTTGCCCATACTCAAAGCTAAAAAGGCGTTGGCGGAGATGCAAAGTGGTCAGTTACTACGGGTCGTTTCTACTGATTCTGGGTCCACTCGGGATTTCCAGGCTTTCGCCAAGCAGACTGGCAACGTTCTCGTTGAGCAGGAGACTGTTGGCATCAGCTTTGTTCACGTGCTCAAGCGGCGTTAAGCAGTAGTCGACAGCCCAGCTAGCCAGCGCCTGCCATCAACGCAGTGAATGCAGTTAATGCAGTTGGAGCTGCTTCAAATACTGCCTGAAATTGTCGCCAACCTCAGGGTGTTCCAACGCGAGTTCGACAGTGGCTTCGAGAAAACCAGCCTTGCTGCCGCAGTCGTATCGCTTGCCTTCGTATTGAAAGGCGTAAACCGGCTCGTCTGCCATCAGGCTGGCTATGCCGTCAGTCAGCTGAAGCTCACCACCGACGCCTGCCTGTTGATTGCGGATGTGCGCAAATACGGCCGGGGTCAGAATGTACCGACCGGCCACGCCCATGCGGGAGGGCGCGACGTCTGGTGCTGGTTTTTCCACCATGGCCGTGATTTTCATGACCCGCTCGCTCACCCGGTCGCCTGCCACAATACCGTAGCGGCGGGTGTGTTCAAGTGGCACCTCCTGAACGGCCAGCACGGAGTGATGAAGTTCTTCAAATTGGGCGGCCATTTGCGCCAGAACAGGTTGCCCCCCTGCACGCCCGACCATCAGGTCATCGGCCAGCAAGACGGCGAAAGGTTCGTCGCCCACCAGATGTTCGGCGCACAGAACGGCGTGCCCCAAGCCCAATGACCGCGGTTGCCGCACGTAGGAAACATTCATGTCCTGCGGTTGCAGCGAGCGGACCAGCGCCAGCAGGTCCTGCTTTTGAGCAACTTCCAGTTCATTTTCAAGCTCGTAGGCGGTGTCGAAATGGTCTTCAATGGCGCGCTTGTTTCGCCCCGTGACAAACACCATGTGGCGAATGCCGGCTGCATAAGCCTCTTCAACTGCGTATTGAATCAGGGGCTTGTCCACCACCGGCAGCATTTCTTTTGGTTGCGCCTTGGTGGCCGGCAAAAAGCGGGTGCCCAGACCTGCAACGGGGAAAACAGCCTTGCTTAGTTTTATCATTTTCTGGCGTGATCGTTGGTGAGAAAGAAGCTGCAGTGTCAGGTTGCTTGAATGGCTGCTGCGTCAGACAAGAACTTTTTTCCGCGAAGCTGAATACCGCCAAAAGGCATCAAGAAACCGGGGGCGAGAAGCCGTGGCAATTCAATCGAACCGGCTACGCTGCTGTCTGAGCTTGTCCAGCGTGGCAGTAAAGTCGCGCAGGCGTTGTTGTTCCTGAGCCAGCACGGCTGGGGGCACCTTGCTTACAAATGCTTCATTAGCCAACTTGGCGTTGACTTTGACCAGCTCGCCTTCCAGGCGGAGCAGCTCCTTGCTCAAGCGCGCTTTTTCTGCGGCCAAATCAATTTCCATATGCAGACAAACCTTGGCTTCGCCCACCACGGCAACCGGTGCAGCCTGCGCGGCTGCAGTCCAGTCAGCTTCGATTTCAAAAACTTTGACTTCACTGAGCTTGGCCAGTGCCTTGAGCACGGGTGCAGCGCCCGTCATGAAAGCCGTGTCGCCCACTACAAACAGCGGCAAGCGGGTTGCCGGCGACACATTCATTTCACCGCGCAGGTTGCGGCAGGCATCTACCAGCGTTTTAAGTTTGGCTACATGGGCCTCGGCTTTCGGGTCTATTTTTTCTGGCTGGCTCTGCGGGTAGGCTGCCTGGCCGATGTATGCGGTCTTTTTGATGCCAGCAACCGGCGCGACTTTCTGCCAAAGCTCTTCGGTCATGAACGGAATCAGAGGGTGCGCCAAGCGCAAGATGCCCTCGAGCGTACGGATCAAGGTCCGGCGTGTGGCGCGTTTTTGCGCGTCCGTACCCTGCTGGATTTGCACCTTGGCAATTTCGAGGTACCAGTCGCAAAATTCGTCCCAGACAAACTGGTAAATGCTGCCCGCCACGTTGTCCAGCCGGTAGTCGGCAAAGGCTTTGGCCACATCCGCTTCCACCCGCTGCAGGGTTGATGAAATCCAGCGGTCTGCCTGCGAAAAGCTCATGTAGTTGTGAAATTCACCACCCGGCTGGCACTGCGCCTTGGTGTGCTCGGCCAGACCGCAGTCCTGGCCTTCACAGTTCATCAGTACAAAGCGCGTCGCATTCCAGAGCTTGTTGCAGAAGTTGCGGTAGCCCTCACAACGTTTGCTATCAAAGTTGATGCTGCGGCCCAGGCTGGCC
>JANMBW010000054.1:0-2695 GCA_031360565.1 Polaromonas sp. | reverse complement strand
TCGACCTTGTGGGGAATGGTGATGTTGCAGCCGCGAAAACCCAGCGCTGCCAGCCCTGGCAAGGCGCTGGACAAGCGGCCGGGTTCGACTGGCAGGGGAACATAGGCGCCCGAGAGACCGTACTTTTCCAGCCAGTAATGGTGGATACGGGGTGAGCGTGAATGCGCCACGGGCCAACCCATGATGCCAGCCAATCCGAAGGTTTCTTGAGGCATGGTCGGGCAATCTGAAATTGAAAATATCGCGTTGAAAAAAGCCGCTATTCTGCCCTGACCCGGCCCGACTGGATCACCGGTTTCCAGCGCGCGATCTCGCGCACGATGTGCGCACCAAAGGCTTCGGGCGTGGTAGGCGATGCGATCGCGCCTTCGCCCGCCAAGCGCGTCTTGAGCTCGACCGACCCTAGGGACTGGTTGATTTGCGCATTGAGCCTGGCCACAATTTCGGGCGATGTGCCGGCGGGTGTCACGACGCCGTACCACTGGTCAGCTTCAAAACCCTTGTAGCCGGCTTCTGCCACGGTGGGCAAGTCGGGAAGCGCTGCCATACGCGTTGGGGACGACACGGCGAGCGCCCGCAGCTGACCATTTTTAATCTGGCCAAGCACCGCGGGCGCGCCCGTGAACAGCACCTGGATTTGCCCGCCCATCAGGTCGGTGACGGCCGGCGCAGTACCCCGGTAGGGAATGTGCAGCAATGAGGTTCCGGTCTGCAGCTTGAAGTACTCGGTGGCCAGATTAGCCGCACTGCCATTTCCGCCTGAACCATAGTTGAGCTCGCCTGGCCGCGACTTAGCCAGCGCGACCAACTCCCGGACCGAGTGGGCTTTGACCAATGGGTGGACTACCAGCACGTTTGGCACGCGCGCGACCCAGGCCACCGGTGTGAAGCTCTTGACCGGGTCGTAAGGCAAGGCAGGGTACAGCGAGGGGTTGACGGCCAGTGTGCCGATGTGGCCCATCAGCAGGGTGTAGCCATCCGGCATGGCCTTGGCGACTTTGTCGGCACCCAGACTGCCGCCTGCACCGGGGACGTTTTCGATGATGACCGCCTGGCCCCAGGCCTTGGTCAATTCCACTCCCATGGCTCGTGCCAGGATGTCGGTGCTGCCGCCCGGCGTGAAAGGCACGATCAGGCGAATCGGCCGCGAGGGGTAGCTGCTGCTGGGGTTGGGGTTGGTCTGGGCGTGGGCTACAAGAGTCGTGACCACAGTAGCGACCAGCAGCAACAGGGAAGCTAGGTGTTTCAAGGGGTGGCCGATGCAAGGGTGTAAGAGGAACTTGTGAGGAACTCGTGGAGGTCAGGGCGGCGGGCCGATACAGCTCCTTCGCCCACCTCGCGTGCATTATGAATCGGCTCTCATCGCCTCCATCACCACGGTCTTGACCACGTCCATGGCGATCTTTTGCGTTTCGGTCCTGGGACGGCGCGCCGAGCGCACCAACATCAAGGTGCTGAGGATGCGTGGCGAATGGATGCTGCGCACAGCGAAGGGCTTTGGATCATCAAAATTGCTCAGGGTGTAGCCTGGCAACACAGCATGACCGAGACCCTCTCGCACCAGGCTCAAAATGGCATTCAAGCCATCGACTTCCAGGGTGATTTGCGGCTGGTGACCCATGGCGATGATCTCGCCTTCGACCAGAATCCGGAAAGCATTCGGACGGCTCGGCAGGATGAGTGGCAGTTCGGCAACCTCGGCTAGGCTAATCGGCTGGCGTGGCTGCGCGGACTTTACAGCGGCAAGCGACGATCGTGCAGCCGGCTTGACGCTGGTTTTGCGCGAAATCAGAACCAGTTCCTCAGTGTGCAGAGTGGTCATTTCCACTTCGGGTGAATGCTCGGTGTTGTACAGCACGGCCATGTCGAGGTTGCCGACGCGCAGGCCCTCGAGCATCAGCACCGAAAATCCTTCGGTCAGGGTCAGGTGCGCCTGGGGTAGCTGCTGTCTGAAGGCATGGGTCAGCGGCACTGTGATCAGGCGCGAGAGGCTGGGCGGCAGACCGATCGATACCCTTCCCGCCAAGGCCCCGCGCACCGCGCCCAGTTCTTCGCGCGCCACGGCAACCTGATGCAAGATGCCGCGCCCATGCTTGAGCAGCAGGTTGCCAGCTTCGGTCGGCAGGGCGCCTCGCCCGTTGCGGGTCAACAGGTTTTGCCGGAGCTCGACTTCCAGCAGCCTGATCTGACGGCTCAGGGCAGGTTGGGCAATGTCGAGTGCAATCGAGGCCCGCGTGAAGCTGCCCAGTTCGGCGACACGAACAAAATACTCGAGCTGCTTCAAGTCCATGAACTGAGTGTATTGGTATAGCAAAAGCCAAGATATCAGTGTTTGTTCTAGCTGCTAGCCGATCCGCTTGCTTTCTTTGGCGGGGATTGCCGTGCAAAATCCGCCTGTGCAACAAGCCGCTCTTCAGCCGTTTTCCAACCTGGTCTTGCTTCCCGGTCTCATGTGCGACCAGACATTTTGGGCACCGCTCGCGCTTGACCTGTCGGCACCGGAGTCAGGGCTGGCGTGCCAGGTGGTCGACTATGGGGACGCCGACACTCTTACGGCGATGGCGGAGTCGGTGCTCGCGGTTGCGCCACCGCGATTCGTGCTCGCTGGGCATTCCATGGGCGGTCGCGTGGCACTCGAGGTGGTCCGCCAGGCTTCGACTCGGGTTCAAAGTCTGGTGTTAATGGACACGGGCTA
>JANMBW010000047.1:0-4409 GCA_031360565.1 Polaromonas sp. | reverse complement strand
GCGACCTTTCATGGGGGCCACAACGCCATCACCGGCGATCAGTCGATCATCACGGTCAACAGCATCATTGGTACCAAGGGCGTGCCCAATATCAATCCGTTTGACCTGAAACCCGGGCTTACCAACGGCAAGCTGTTTGCGCGTGACCGCAATGTGTGTGCCTACTGCGGCGCCCACTTTCACGAAGAAGACCTGACGCGCGAGCACATCATTCCGTTCGCGCAAAAGGGCGTTGACACCTGGATGAATGTGGTCACGGCCTGCCGCGCCTGCAACCACCGCAAAAGCAGCCGCACGCCCGAGCAGGCGCACATGCCGCTGCTCTACACGCCTTATGTGCCCAGCCTGTGGGAAGACTTCATTTTGCGCAACCGCCGCATCCTGGCCGACCAGATGGAGTTCTTGATGGCGCACATTCCGAAGACGTCACGCTTGCACGCGTGACGCGCCGATCTTCGTCGCGCCTGCACGCGTGACGCTCCAGGCGGCAAGCGCGTCGCCTTCAAAAGGGCTCGATGTAACGCTCGAATTCAGCTTCGTTGATGATGTAGCGCGCATGAAAGGGTAGCGACTGGACGATTTTTTTCATGGCATCTAGTTCGCTATTCAAGAACTCCGCCGCATTTTTGGCCGGAATATAGCTGTCCTTCATTGCCGCTTCTTTGTCCAGGTAGGTTTTGTACTGCGTCAAGGCAGCGAGTTTCTCGAACGCATCCGACATGGTCTTGATCTTGGCCGGATCGGTTCCCGCTTTGACCACGATGGCTCGGAACTGATTGCGCGCATTGCCCAGTCCCAGTTCCTGCGACGTGGGTACATCCTTGAGTGACGCCACCCGCGCGCCGTTAAATACGATTACCGGCCGGAGCTGCTTGGAGTCGATCAGTTCCTGGATGTCGCCTTGCTGCTCGTACAAGGCATCGGCTTTTCCTTCCAGCACCGCGCGGTAGCGTTCTTCGGGTTTGGACAAGGGAAGTGGGGCCAGCTTGATGCCCGCAGCGGCCAATTGCTGAAGCGTCAGATAGTCCGGGCTGCCGAGCCCGGTGATCGCAATGCGCAGGGTGTCAGGGCGCAGCCGCGCTTCTTTTTCAAAATCGGACCAGTTTTTAAAGCGGCTGTTGGTGGGCAGAAAAAGTGCCGAAGGCTGCTTCATCATGATCGCCAGCGGCGTGATGTCGCTCATTTTCCAGCCCGGATTCAGGTAGGCCAGCAAGGCAAACGTATCGGCTGTCAGCACCGCCATGGTGTTGCCGTCGCTCGGTGCAGAGAGCAACTTGGCAATCCCGGTGTTGCCGGTCGCGCCCGGGATGTTGGTTACCTTGACCGATGCTGGCAATAGTCCGACCAGCAGCTTCGCGCTTTCGCGCGCCAACTTGTCCGCACCGCCGCCCGTACCAAACGGGACGATCATCTCCACGTCTGAGGCGCCGGACGTGTCTTGAGCCAGCGCTGACGATGTGGCAAGACCTGAAAGCGTCGCAGCCGATACGCACAAAGCGCATGCTAGCTGTCTGGATGTGAATCTGGGTGTCATGACCTTCTCCCTATGGCTTTGGATCGAAAAACAATGCTTTTGGGCCTTGCTAGAGCCCGACCTCCAGCGCAAAACTCAGCCTGATAACTGTTTACGAAAATAAACATGTCGTTTCAAGCCGACTTTTAAGCACTGCATGCACGGTAGCTTTTCGAACACGACTTGGATATCCTCTAACGGGAGGGTATAGCGAGGTTGCGAAAAGATGCGAATGCAGGTTCTCCAGCCATTGAGCGGCGCGGCCTGAACCTGCTTTTTTGGCGGCGAGCCTGGGAGAGATCAAAAATGATAAAAATGCGGGTGGAAATGGCCAGTCTTCGGCAGACCTGTTGGCTGGGGTTGCCTTCCCGAGTCCTCATGCCGCACATTCTTCAGGATGTTCAAAAAATCGTGATGGCTGACCGGACGCGCTTTGCGTGGAGCGATCAGCAGGACTCAAAACCCCCAGTATTTGGCGATTTCCAACAACACCCTGACCACTTTCAGATGGAGTTTGGGCGTGCTTACCAGCCGCCGTTTTTGAGGGCCAAGCCGATCCGAAATTTTCGATCCTCTTGTGGTCGTGAAGGGTTGACGCGAGATCAGCGAACCTTTCGAGAACCCGGGCAGGAGCACTCGCTGTCCGCTGTCGTTCGCAATCACGATGGTCCGCTGGGACTGATCAATCTGCGCAGGCCCACGGGTGACCCTGATTTCACGACCGAGGATGAAGACAATCTTGCCCAGACCTTGCCCTACATCGCCCATGCCATTTGTCATGAAGTCAAAACGCCCGATTCCTATGTCGATGCGGGCGATGCGGGGCTGATGGTTTTTGACTCTGCCGGTGAATTGACATTCCAGTCACGCCAGGCAAGAGAGTTGTGTCCCTATCTGCTGGCAGAAAATCTGACCGACAGCTGGCATCAAGGACCAAACACCCTTGAGATGCAGAGCGCGCAGCACGCTTTATTTGATCGCCTGGCGCATGGCCTGGCAGTGCGCAATGTGCCGATTGACCCGCCGGCCTGGACGGTGTCCAACAAATGGGGTGAGTTTTACGTTCAGGCTTACGCGCTGCAGGACAGTCACGATCTTGCCTTGTCGTATGGCGTCATCGTGAAGAAGAAGGTGCCGATTGAAGTCTGGCTGCTCCAACGGATCAAGGTGATGCCGCTTTCCACCAAACAGTCCGAAATATGTTTTCTGCTCGCGCGCGGCGTTGACACGGCTGACATTGCCACGCAGCTCTGCATCACCCATACGACCTTGAAAGACCACATGCAGGCGATCTACCGCAAACTGGGCATTCGCAAGCGCGAAGAGCTGCTTCGCCTGGTGCTGGCGTGATGCGGCAGCGTTGCCGGCGAGCGGAAGGCTTGGAAATCTAGGCAAATACGCCGGCTGTGTCCTGCATGCGCGCCGACACTTCACCGAGGTGGTGCAGGCTGTCGCCAAAGGTCATCTCGAGTTGCGTCAGCTTTTTGAAATAGTGGCTGACGATGTACTCGTCGGTCACGCCTATGCCGCCGTGCAGCTGTACCGCTTGCTGGCCGACAAAGCGCATCGATTGCCCGAGCTGGTATTTGGCGCGGGCCATCGCGGCACGGCGCTCGGCTGCCGGTGCATTGAGCTTGAGCGAGGCGTAGTAGCTCATGGAGCGCGCCAGCTCCAGCTGCATCTTCATGTCGGCGACGCGGTGGCGCAGCGCCTGAAAACTGCTGATGGCCACCCCGAACTGTTTGCGGGTGTTCATGTACTCGACGGTGATGGCCAGCGTTTGTTCCATCAAGCCGACAGCTTCTGCGCAGCTGGCGGCAATGCCGATGTCAATCGCGTGGGTCAATGCCGTCAGCCCATCGGTGGTAATCAGGGTGGCGGGCGCGTCGGCGAACGTCACCTCTGCCGCGCGGGCGCCGTCTTGCAGAAGGTAGCCTCGGGTGCTGACGCCAGATGCTGCGCGCGCCACCCAGAACAGCGCCAGGCTGCCTTGGACCAGCGCAGGAACGATGAAGGCATCTGCTTGGTCACCTGCTGGCACTATGCTTTTTGTAGCATTGAGTGTCCATTTTTCCCCGGCTGGCACCGCTTTGGCCTCACATTTTTCAAGCGCGTAGCGAGCGCTGCGCTCTTGGTGGGCCAACACCGCGAAAATATCGCCCGCAGCCAGTTTGGGCAAGCAGTCTGACTTGAGCGCAGCTGGCCCATAGGCCGACAGCACTGCGGTGGTCATTAAACTCTGCACCAGGGGCTCCAGCACCATGCCTCGCCCCAGTTCCTCCATGATGACCATGGCTTCAATCGGTCCCATGCCCAGACCACCATCGGCCTCGTGCACATACAGACCGGTCAGGCCAAGATCCGCGAGCTCGCGGTAAGCAGCCGCTGAAAAACCGCCGGCTCGGGTGATGCTGCGGCGCCGTTCAAAGTCATAGCCCTTGGCGACCCATTTGCGGGCGGCGTCGCGCAGCTGTTCCTGATCCTCTGTGAAATCAAAATCCATGGTTTGCTCCTCAACCCAGAACGAATTGCGCGACGATATTGCGCTGCACTTCGTTGCTGCCGCCGTAAATCGTGGTTTTGCGCATATTGAAATAAGTGGACGCCAGCGGGGCGCAGTGCAGCCCTGCGCCCGGGTAGTCGCCCTGCCAGCCGGCTTCCATGGCTTCTTCAATGAACGGCAGGCTGTAGGGGCCAGCGGCCAGCATCATGAGTTCGCTGTAACGCTGCTGGATTTCACTGCCGCGGATTTTCAGGAGGCCGGCAATGTCGAGCGAATTTTTGCCAGATTTTTCAGCCGACAGAACCCGCAGCACCAACATCTCCAGCGCCACCACATCAACTTCAAGCTTGGCAATCTCGTCGCGAAAACGGGCGTCCTCCCATACCCCTTCGG
>JANMBW010000036.1:0-2405 GCA_031360565.1 Polaromonas sp. | reverse complement strand
AAACGAAGTTCCACCCCCAACCGCGGCTTTCGAGTGGCCGATCAGATCCAGCGTGATTTGACGCAGCTGATCGCGCGCGAGCTGAAAGACCCGCGAGTGGGTATGGTGACGGTGCAGTCGGTCGAAGTCACGCCTGACTATGCCCATGCCAAGGTTTTTTTCAGTGTCCTGGTGGGCGATCCCAAAGAGTGTGAAGAAGCCCTTAATCAGGCTGCCGGCTTTTTGCGCAATGGACTTTTCAAACGCCTGATGACGCACACCGTGCCAACCTTGCATTTCCACTTCGACCGCACCACCGAGCGTGCGGCCGACATGAACGCCTTGATCGCCAAGGCAGTTTCCTCCCGCGCCCAAGAAGACTGAGCATGAACAGCCCTCGCACCCGGGTGCAGCGGCGCCCCGTGCATGGGGTGTTGTTGCTCGACAAACCGCTCGGTCTTTCCAGCAACCAGGCCTTGCAGAAGGCCAAGTGGTTGCTACGCGCCGAAAAAGCCGGCCACACCGGCACCCTGGACCCGCTGGCGACTGGTGTGTTGCCCCTTTGCTTTGGAGCTGCCACCAAATTCAGTCAGATTCAGCTCGATGCCGACAAGACCTACGAGGCGGTGTTGCTGCTGGGTCAAAAAACCTCAACTGCCGATGCAGAAGGCGATGTCATTGAGACCCGCCCCGTGCCCGACATCACCCCCGAACTGCTCGCCAAGCTGACGCAATGCTTTACTGGACCGCTGGCGCAGATTCCGCCGATGTATTCAGCGCTCAAAAAAGATGGCAAGGCTCTTTACGAATACGCGCGCAAGGGTGAAGAAGTCGAACGGGAAGCCCGGCACATTACCATTTACAAGCTAAATATGAGCTTGGCCCAGGACGCTCGTGCGCCGGTAGCTATCAAAATAATAGTCACTTGCAGCAAGGGTACCTACATCCGCACGCTTGGTGAAGACATCGGCGAGGCTATCGGTTGCGGCGCCCATCTCGGGTCGCTTCGGCGGATTGAAACGGGTGGTTTTGTTGCTAGCCAGTGCGTCACACTTGCCGCGCTCGAGGCCATGAGTGAAGCCGAGCGCGATGCCTGCCTGTTGCCGCCGCAATCACTGGTCGCCAACTATCCATCTGTCACATTGGACGCTGATAATTCAGGACGCTTTTTAAGTGGCTTGCGGCGTCGGGGTGAACCGGGTCAGTATGGCGCTGATGTGTCGCTGGTCCAGGTATTCGGGACCGACCCGCGCGCGTTTCTGGGTTCAGCCCACGTCACTGCCGATGAGTTGATTCCCCAACGCTTGCTCTCACCCATTGAAATTCAGGACATTTTGAACGCCGCGGGGCAAGCCGCAGCGGCCCATTGATCCTCATTAAACCGAATCTGTTTTTACCTTTTTTCAAGTTCCCAGTCTCCAGAAAGTCATCATGAGTCACAAACAAATCCGCAACATTGCCATCATCGCCCACGTTGACCACGGCAAAACCACCATGGTCGACCAGTTGCTGCGCCAGTCCGGTACCTTTGCCGAGCATGAGAAAGTCGTCGACACCGTGATGGACAACAACGCGATTGAGAAAGAGCGTGGCATCACGATTCTGGCCAAGAACTGCGCCGTGACCTGGGAAGGTACGCACATCAACATCGTCGATACGCCCGGCCACGCTGACTTTGGCGGGGAAGTGGAACGCGCTCTGTCCATGGTCGACGGCGTGGTGCTGCTGATTGACGCGCAAGAGGGCCCCATGCCCCAGACCCGTTTTGTTACTAAAAAGGCACTGGCTCTGGGTCTCAAACCCATCCTGGTGGTCAACAAGGTCGACAAGCCAGGTGCGCGTCCTGACTATGTCGTGAATGCCGCTTTCGATCTGTTCGACAAGCTCGGTGCGACAGACGAACAGCTCGATTTTCCAGTGGTTTACGCCTCTGGAATCAATGGCTGGTCTTCGCTGGAAGAAGGCCCACCCAACGAACAGTGGGGCCCCGACATGTCGGCCTTGTTCAACACCATCCTCAAGCATGTGCCGCATCAGGAAGGTGATCCGGCAGCACCCTTGCAGTTGCAAATCTCGGCGCTTGATTTCTCGACCTTCGTGGGGCGCATCGGCGTAGGTCGGATCAGCCAGGGCACGATCAAGCCCATGATGGACGTGGTCGTCATGGAAGGCCCGGACGGCAAGGCGGTCAAGGGCCGTATCAACCAAGTCTTGACATTTCAGGGCCTGGAACGCGTGCAGACCACCGAAGCTGGTCCTGGCGAAATTGTGCTGATCAATGGTCTGACAGACATCGGCATTGGCGTCACCATCACCGATCCCCTCAACCCGAAGCCGCTGCCCATGCTCAAGGTTGACGAGCCGACGCTAACCATGAATTTCTGCGTCAACACCAGCCCACTGGCCGGCCGTGAAGGTAAGTACGT